>CALDQK010000643.1 GCA_937911525.1 uncultured bacterium | reverse complement strand
CGCTCGCGGCGAATGTCGCGCAGGAGCTCGGCTTCGTCGCGCACGCGGGCGTGCTGGCGGCGCAGCTCGTTGAGCTCGTTCTGCAGCTCGGTCCGGCGGTGGATCTCGTCGGCGGGGTCGTCGGGCTTGTCCGACTTGGCCGGCCAGAAGCCCGAGCGGACCATCTCCTCCAGGATCACCGAGTCGAGCGAGCTCTGGCGGATCCGGTCGTAGAGCTCCTGCCGCGTGGCCGGTTGCTCGTCGAAGATCATGAGGTCACCCGCGAGGGGTGAGACGCACGCAGCGGCCGGAGCCGAGGTCCCCTTCGTAAAGGTTCAGGACTGGACCGTCTCAACTCCAAGCGGGGGGACCCCCTACCGTGACTCTGAATCCACGGGATTCGCACCGCAGATCGTGGTAGGGGGTCCCCCCGCAAAGTCAAGAGCGGGCCAGTGAAGCATGTGACACCAATTCGCATGGACGGCGATCCACCGCCCGGGTTGCAAGGTTCATGCTCCGACCGCTGCGCTTGTCCCTCCTTGCTCCTCACGAGGAGCGTCCGTTTCGTCGCCGCGCGAACGCGATCCTCAACGCGAGGATGTGTTCGCACGGGCCCTTGAAGAGCTTGTTCTGTCCGAAGTAGTAGCAATCGCAGGCCGCGTCGCTGATCCGCTCGTCCGAGTCGAGCACCAGCCAGGGGCTCTGCTTGCGGCCGCGCGCGCGCACGCGACCCTCGACGCGGGTCGTGTCCGAGTCCACGACGTTCGTCCGCGCGACCGACACCATGCCGCTCTGGACGAGGCTCGCCGCCTGCTCCTCGCGCTCGTTCTGGAAGCGGAGCTTGCCCATGGGCAGCGGCTCGCGCGCCAGCTCGCGGTGGCGGAACACGTCCTTGTTGAGGTCGTAGATCGCGCGCCCGGCCTGGGTCCAGGCGCTGAGCGCGCCGAGCACCTGGGCCCGGTCGAGCGAAAGCTCGGCCGCGAGGTCGTCGGGGGTCGAGAGCCGGTGCCCCTGGAGCGCGAGCAGCACCTTGCGCTGGGTCTCGCTGTCGACGTCGGCGCGCGGCGCGAGGAGGTCGAAGTTGGCCGAGCCCGACCAGTCGTTGGCCGTCCAGCCTGAGAGCCCGAGCGTGAAGGAGATCGGGCCCAGGTCCGCGACCCAGAACGAGGGCATGCCCGTGCCGAGCAGGTGGACGCGAAACTCGCGCGCGACGGGGATCAGGCGCTCGAGGATCAGGAGCCGGCGGCGGCCCCACTGGCGGATCTCGCGCGGCTGGTCCCCCTCGTAGATCGAGCGGGGCGCCGTGAACTCGATCCCGAAGGGCTCGAAGGTGGCGCGGATCGGCTTGCCGGGCTCGAGGTGCCAGCGGAGGCTGCGCGGGCTCTGCTTGGCCTTGTGGCGGCGGAGCACGAAGCACAGGTTGTGCACGTCCATGGGCTGTAGGCGCAGGCAGGCACCAGGCAGCGCTACTAACCACAGGCGAGGTGCGTTGAGACTCGAGAGCAGAATCCCGATTTCCAAGACCGCGACCCGAACGTCCTCTGCAAGGGTTGTGGACGTCCGATCAAGCGCAAGATCATCCAGCGCGCGCTGGTGAACAGGAACCCCCTTCCCTCACAGTGCTACACCTGTTGGAAGAAGGGCAAGACCACCAGGGCCCAGCTGCAGCCCAGCAGTCGTGGGTCCGGCGGCGGCTGACCCTGTTCGAAGGTCAGATGCGGGTGTCTCTCAGCACCTTGGTTCTAGCCAGGTGTAAAGTCGTCCACGAAGGCAAACGGCTCGTCGTCCTGGCCTCGCTCGAACGCTGAGCCCGGTGGAGCCTCGTAGATCTTCTTCAGCTCAGGGTCGCGATCCACGATCGCACCAAGGGGCATGAGGACGCAGTTGCTTGGGTCGTCCACGTAATCCTGCGACTCGATTCCGCGGAAAACCCTCCACCCGCTGTCGTTCTCGTTGTCCGCCTCCTCTCGATAGAGGAAGCGGACCTTGCAGCCGTCTGCAACGAGCTTGGAGACGAAGGCGGTCTTGCTGCGCAGCGCTACTTGCCGGGAGAGTCGCTGGCTCTTCTCGTCGCCTACTTCGGCCCGCAGACGAAGCAGGTTCCCAGCCGCGTCGCGCAGTTGAGCGACGCGAAACAGCCCGTCGCCCCAGCGATTCCCGAAGCCGCACACCCGCGCCTCGCCGAGCTCGAGCACGGCGCAGTCTTCCTCAGAGGCCTCCAAGCCGGCGCGCAGGAGGTGGTAGTGGCCGTGTGGGCGATAGTCCGTTCGGACTCGGAGCTTCTCCTCCTTCACGGCCCCTTCGACGCTCGGAGCGTGTTCCCGGACCGACTTGTACGGTTCGTCACGCCACCCGAACCGGCCGTCGGCCAGCTCCTTGGCTCCGAACCGCTCCGCGAGAGCAGTAGCATCCGGCCCCCAGAAGGTGAAGTCAGCGAGCCCGTCCAGCGGGTTGAACCGCCACTCGGCCAAAGCGTCCACGTCGGCGAACAGAAGGAGGCCGTAGTCGACCATGACGTAGCCAACGTCCTCTTGGGTCTCTGGCTCACCCTCGCGAATGACCAAATCGATGTGGCGCCAGCGGCTGCCGAACTCCTCGTCGCCGATCGGTGTCCCGAGGACCTGGAAGGAGCCTGTTCGAGGGACCTCGGCAGCGACAGCCCAGAGCATGTCATAGGGGAACTCGCCGACCCCTTTGCCGTACTCGATCGCGAGCTCAACGCGCTGACGGTGGCTTACGCGCCCCTCAATCCGCTCTGCGGTCGCCTCTAGTCCGAGCTGAGCTGCCTTCTCTTCCAGCTCGCCCATGACCTTGTCTGGGTTGACGACGTCAAACAGGTAGTAGGGATTCCAGCTCCGATCGAACGCTCGCCCGACGGCCTCCGCATCTGGCCCGACGATCCGCAGGTCACACTCGTCAGGGTGCTCGCGATCATTGGGCTCCCTGTCTCCCTGCCAGTTGTTCAGGAGTCCGGGATCCAGCAGGACGATGCGTCCTGAAGGCGCAGTGACCTCGCCGAGGGGGATCGGGCTCATGGACGCACAAATGGAAGCAGCACGGTCGGCATCCTAGCGGTGCGTGAGGATCCACCGCAATCGCTCCTGGGGGGGCTGCTACCTCGTATTGGCCATGCGGCGGCCAAGCGGGTATCGCTCGAGAAGTCGCGGGTGGTGGACTCCCATGGCCCCCTCGTCGTGGGAGAAGCTGTCCGCGGGCACAGTGACCCGAAACCGCCCCTGGCCGTCGTTCTCTACGAAGCGACCGTCCAGGCTCGCGACCTGCTCGAGGTCCTTCTTCATTCGCGCGATGGCGTTGTGGTAGTTGCCGCTGTTGAGCTCCCGGCTTTCGACCCACCCCCCCCGGGCTCTGGGACGCAGCGCTGGCCAGCTTCCAGAGGATGGTGAAGGTCGAGAGGCAGACCCAGCCCGGGCTGGGTCCTGGAGCGCTTCGTGGCGACGAATGCGCACGCGGACGCAGACGCTTCCTGCGCCGAGCTGGTGGGCTCCTTCGACGCGGACGGTATTCCGCACGCGCGCGCCCGACTCGTGGACCCGGACTTCGTGAGCGTCCGAGATGGCCAGCTGTTCGTCTGTTCCTCGGAGCAGGATGAAGCGAGCGAGCCGACCGACCGGAGCGAGCGGGCGCGAGAGCTCGTGCAGCGTCTTGTCACCTGGTCGAGGCACGGCCTGTGAGCGAGGGGAGGCTCCACCAGCTCTTCCTGCGTGCGTGCGCCGAGGTCGCCCGATTCCGAGAAGCGCCACAGAGCCCCTGGTTCAGCCCTCACTCCAAGCCGGTGGAGCGACCATGGGACCCCCGCAGGGTGTTGCCTCGCTTCCTTCTCCGTCACCTACGGGAGCTAGTGGTCCTCCAGGGGCTGTTGCCCGCGACGGGTGCTGCCCTGCGCTCTGGAGGGCTGGAGAACCAGCTGATCCTCTTGCAGCGAGCTGACGAAGAAGGCACCCCCGAGGCGGAGCGTCCGCAGGAACTGGGATGGCTGAGCCTGAGGGTTGGTCTTCGGGAGCTGCTCCATACCTATCGAGAAACGGACCCGCTTGACCCGCTCCAGCGCCTTGACTCGCCTGCCAGCGAGTTGCTGGACCAACTGGACGAGGAGTGAGCGAGGCTGACGCACGGAGGGCACCCGGTAGCTCAGCCCGCCCGCGTCTTGCGTTGGGCCTAGGTTGCGAACCTGCAACCGGAAGCTCATGCAGGTCCGTATCCGACTGCCAGAACTAGCCCTGAGCCAATGGGAGCCCAAAGTCCTCTAGCTTGATCTCAAAACAGCCTGGCGAGGTGTTTGCCTGGGCGTAGTGGTCGCGAAGCAAGTTGTCACAGACCTCTGGGGCAGTGGAAGCTTGGAGGCGATTGTCGTCCCACTAGCGCTCACCATTCTTGAAGACGTACACTCGATTGACGTAGTGGACCCGAGCCCATAGTGCTAGGAGGTCGAGGTCCCCGTCGCGGTCGATGTCCGCCCATGCCGAGGGCCCGACACCGTCTGGGGAGGGGTGGTAGTCCAGCAAGTCGTCGTAGTCGCCACTGAGAGAGCGACGGCGAACCATGAACCTGCTGGGAATACCCGTGTAGGACGTGGTTCCGAAAGACCAATCCAAGTCTCCGTCGCCATCTATGTCTGCGGCCGTCGCCCGCACCGTTCGATTGCTCGGGGCCATTTTCTGCGTAGCGAGCACGAAGGTGCCATCTCCCTGGTTGAGCCAGAACTGACTCTGCTCAGGGTTCCGAGCTATGAAGAGATCGAGGTCGCCGTCTCCATCCTCATCAGCCAAGACCACCTCGTTGGTTGCTCCGGTCAGAGTCATTAGCCTGGTCGAGTGGTGAGTCAGCGTGCCTCCACCGTCATTCATGAGGACGTAGAAGCTAGAAGACCCCGCAAGCACTAGATCAGTATCTCCGTCCCCGTCCAAGTCCCCCTGATCCGCGAAGAGATGCCCAAAATTGTGGATACCAACAAAGGACCCGAAGACTCCAGTGCCATCATTCAGGCTCACATAGAGCTTCTTGAAGATGACCCCAACAATCAAATCGAGGTCCCCGTCGCGATCAATGTCAAAAACCTCGAGGGTGTAGAAGTTTGTGGAGGAAGTAACGTCCCCGGCCGGCAGCAGGACCAGTTGGCCGCTGTCGGTCATCTTTCCCGTTCCGTCATTGAGGAAGATGCGTGTTCCGTGGTAGCCAGAGGCTTCGACGAAGTCTAGGTCTCCGTCGCCGTCGAAATCCCCGAGTGCCCCTGTCCGGCCCGCATGAACAGTGTCGCCGAACAACTCGAAGAGTGAGAAGTTCCCAGTGCCATCGTTGAGGTAGGTCCGGTGCATTTCGTAGGGACCGTTGCAAA
Organism: uncultured bacterium; assembly: GCA_937911525.1. Taxonomy (GTDB): domain Bacteria; phylum Planctomycetota; class J058; order J058; family J058; genus NORP233. Next base: position 3,985 of record CALDQK010000643.1, on the reverse strand, counting down.
CGAAGTCAGGAAAGCCATCGCTGTTGAGATCTCCGACTGAGATATTGAACATGTTCTCAGACGTCGAAATCAGCGCGTCCGGGGAAGGCGAAAATGACGCCTCTCCCCAAGTTGCAGCGGCAGGGCCCTTCAGGAATCGGGTCGATTGAGGGACGCCTGCTAGCGGCAGCGCAGCGACCACTAGGTCACAACCGCCATTCTCGGTGAAGTCCCCGCATATCACATGAGCGCTTTCGCCAACTTGCTCGACGGGTAGCGAATCGGCCAGTCTCCCTACCTGGTTGTAGTGGATCCGAAGTCCAGCAGCGAAGTTTGAGGTCACGAGCAAATCGAGCCGTCCGTCAGCGTCAAGGTCTCCTAGCGAGACGGACGTTGTGGAGGAAGACTCCAGCACCTGCCAGAAGTTCAAGCCACCTTTTCGGGAGACCCAGACCTCAGGGCCGTCGCCACCCAAAAAGACGAGATCCTCGCGTTGATCGCCGTCGACATCGCCGACGCAACTGGCGGTGGTGCGCCCGGCCCCAACTGCGATCGCCCCTGTGAAGGTCCCACTCCCGTCGTTCAAGTAGATCTGGTTGGAGTTGTCCGCAGAGACTCCCCTCCCAAGAAAAAGATCTGTGTCGCCGTCGAGGTCAGCGTCGAGCAACTCTAGAGTCCCGACGTCGCCAGCGCCGAGCGATTGCCCAGTGTCCGAGAAGACCCCGCTTCCGTCATTCAACCAGACCCGAGCGGGACCGCCGGCTGCGCCGAGCACCAGGTCTAAGTCACCGTCTTGGTCGAGATCACCCACTTGGGCTGCGGTGGCGTCCAAGCCCGTGGCGATTTGAGCTGCCTGCAAGACAAAGGAACCCGCTCCGTTGCCGAACCACACCCGGGTAGCGACGCCATCCTGGTTGGCCAGAACGAGATCTAGGTCGCCGTCTCTATCTAGGTCGCCAACAGCCAAATCGGTTGCGCTAGCGTTCAGGCTCTGCACAAGCGTGAACGATCCGCTGCCGTCGTTGAGCAGGACCTGCCCAAGCTGGCCTGGCCATGCAGTCAAGACAAGATCCAAGTCACCGTCGCGGTCGAAGTCGCCCGAGCGAAGTGCGCTCGCCTCAGTCGCCGGGAGATCCGTTCCGCGGACGAAGCCAGGGACGAAGTCTGCCGGTGCGGGGTAGAGGGATGCGCTCACGCCGCTGGCCACACTCGTGATCGAGCCGGTTCCAATGTTTGCGGCAAGCGAGAGTCCTGAGGGGCGATTGGCAGCTGCGCTCGAATCCGCTAGGAAACCACGAGTCCTTATCCGTGCGCCGGGTCCGAGTAAAACGCTCAACTCCTCCTGCGCGGGGCCCGCGACCACAGTCGCGTTCTGGCCTAGGCTGTCATTCGCCGTTCGCAGCGTAAAGTCACTGGAGGTGACGCTGGCCGCGTTGATAGGCATGGAGAAACGCAAGCGAACCTGATCTCCACCCGAGAGAACCCCGTCTCCGTTGCTGTCGAATGCCATGGCGTGCAGCAAGCGTGGGCCCGACACCAACTCAAGAGAGAGTTTCGCTGCAGCGCCCCTGAGTCCTGCGGCATCGGTGGGCTCAAGCGAGAGCTCATAAGCCCCAGGCTTCAGGGCTCTCGCGTCCCACGAGTAGCTGCCCGTGTCCGGCACTGTAGCAACGACGACGGGCCCTCCACTCGAGCTCTCATAGCTGACCTGTACAGTGCCTGCCTCCTCGTCAATCGTCTGCCATTTCAACTCGACGAGTCCCGCAACCTGCTGGCTCGTGATCGGAGAAATCGTGCTCAGGATGGGCGCCAAGTTCGTGGCGACTGGTGGGCTGAACGGAGCACCTGGCCCGGGAGGAAACTGCGGAGAGACTGGTCCCGGTTGATTTTGCGGAACCGAATTGCTCCCTCCAGGTGAGTTGGGGTTGCCTCCAACGACCGAGCCACTCCTGGAAGACCCACCCCCGCCAACTGTGAGTATGGCTCCAACTACCGCGTAGGCACATCCCGTTGAGAGGGCGGGAAGAATTAGGGCCACAACAAACAGAGCGTGCGCCGGCACTCTCCCAATGCTGTGGCGCACCCTGAACCACCTTGATCTCATCAATAGGCTCCTCGCGAGGCAGGGTAGACTCAAGGCCCCTGCGTCACAAGGGTTGGGCGTCCTCCCTGGCGGCGAACTGCTCGCAGAGTGGCGGGATCCTCGGCGTTCTACCGATCCGTCAGGGCTGAACTTCGAAACAGCCTGGCGGCCAGTTCGCCTGGACCCAACCGGTGAAGGACGGGCTCGTGGCCGATCCCTACGAGTGGCCAGCCTTCAAGATCATGCCGGAGGACTTCGGGACGACGATCACGGTCGAGAAGCCCGAGGGCGCCTACTTCGGAGGCCACCGGAGCACACCAGACGGCGCCGGCAGGTTTGGCCTCGAGCCGTGGCAGGGCACCCTCGCAAGCGAGCAACGGGAAGCCGAGGCGCTGATTCGCAGTCGCCTGCGAGGAGGTGCCGAGGCGCCACCTCCCCAGCCGAAACGCGACCGGACGCGCACGCCCGCGAGCGTGACCTTCGAGGTCGGAGTTCCGCCAGGCTATGAGGATTGGCCAGTCGAGAAGGTCCGTCGCCACTTCCGCAAGCTTCTCGACCGAGAGGTCGAGCTGATCCACGAAGAGCGACTCCGACGCGGCAAGCGGCGCTACATGGGGCTGCCGGCGATCTTCGCCCAGGACCCGCGGGACGGAGCTGGCTCGACGTGGCCCAGCTTCTCGCTCAATCCCCGGATCGCCTGCGCCGGCGACGTCGAGCTGCGGGCCGAGCTGCTCGTGGGGTTGCGCGAGTGGCGCGCGGCCCACCGGCGGGCCTACGAGGCCCTGCGCGATAGGCGTCGGAGGCGAGTGAAGTTCCCCGCAGGCACCTACGGGCGCATTCGCTTCCCGCGAGCCTGCGTTCCGGCGAAGCCGCCCGACTCTGTGGCGGCATAGCTCTTTGCTTCAGTAACGAACTGGCGAAATCTTCCACCTCGAGGTTGCGCGCGTCGCGTGGCGGGCCTCGAGGCTGCCGGTGCGTACGCAGGGCTGAGCCCGCTTGCAGATCTTGCCGTCACACCGCTCGTCACACGGCGATCTGGCGTGGCGGCGTGGTCGCCGCGGGGGGGTCGAGCGGGAAGAGGTGCTGGCTGGGACGTCACGTCCCTCGGACGGGTACAGTACTAACTCATGTATACCACGTGCTCGGGACCTACCCACTTGGAATACGCTCAAGCGTTGTTCCATGCACTCAAGCGGTCTGGCCTGTCGAAAGCTCAAGCGATGGAAGCGACCAAAGCTGCCATGCGGGACAGGGCGCGTGCAGGAGCATACGCTGGAGAATTGGTGCCGCGCGTTCCCAACAGGATGGGACAAAGGAAGCCGTAGTGCTCGTCGCCAAATCAGAAGTAGATTCAATCTGGTCCAGAATCGCAGGCTGCCGTTGGCTCGCCCGCGTGGGGACTGACCCTTCGCTGGTCCTTTCGTTTCCTATAGACCCGATCGGGTCAGTGGAAGCAGCCTCAGCGTCAGCCTTGAGCACTGAATGGGAGGCGGTCACAGCGGAAGCGGCCAACACCCTAAGCACTCATGTAAGCCAGCGCTCACGCACCGCCTTCAATGAACAGTGGAATGAAGTAGCTTCGCACGCGCAGGCCTGCATTGAGTCCGAGAGATCTGCAATTGAGTCGGCATTGGACAGCCTCGGCCTGAGGCCAGAAGTCGTCGACTGCGTCTCTTGGGATCTGCTTCACTGGGTCCTTGAGTCATACTTCCACGAAAAAATCGGCTCTAGTGTGTTGTTCTTCGATTGCCTGTTCTGTGTCTACAGGAGCGGCCACCTACCTTGTGGTTGGCGTGGCGCTTGGCCAAACGGGGTCTTGCAGGTCCTCTAGCCGCCTTCCGTCAAGAAGAAGTCCACCAAGAAGAAGCCCACCAAGAAGAAGCCCACCAAGAAGAAGCCCACCAAGAAGAAGCCCACCAAGAA
>CALDQK010000642.1 GCA_937911525.1 uncultured bacterium | reverse complement strand
TCCAGCCAAGACCGGTGAAGAGCTCCGGGTAGAGCAGGAAGGAGCCCACGCGGATGCCGCGCGGCGCATCGCGCTGCGTTTCGCCGTCGTAGATGTCATTGATCAGCGCCCCGCCGCCGCCGGTCGCGCTGCGCCGCGACACGGCGCGCAGGCGTTCGGCGAAGGGCTGCACGGCGCGGATCCGGCCGGCCTCGGCCAGCCGGTTGTCGCGGGTCAGGTGCCAGCGCGGGTTCCACACCGAGAGCTGGACCCGCCCCTTGCTCGAGCGCCGCTGCGGGGGGACGAGCCCGAAGCGCTTGATCACCTCCCGGCGCAGGGTCGGCACGTTGGGCCGCTGGCTGGGGTCGGGGTGGGTCATGAGCTTGATCAGGTGCTCGACGTCCTCCGAGAAGCGCTCGCGCAGCCGCTGGCTGGCGAACTTCTCCGCGAACACCACGTCTTGCTGGCGGGCCGTGCGCAGCCGCTGCTCGTCCACGCAGCGCACCTTGCCGCTGGCCTCGTCCCGCTTGAGCTCGATCAGCTCCTCGCTGAAGCCCTTCATGCCGATCCCCGGCACGATGTGGTCGTAGGGGAGGTTGCCCGTGAGCCACTCGTAGAGCACCGCGCCGAGCTGATACACGTCGACGGGCTGCCCCGAGTGGAAGGGCTCGGGCAGGAACACCTCCGGCGGCGCGTAGACCGGCGTGAACTCGTCGGGGGCCATGCGCTGGCCGGCGTCGGTCCGCTCGCGCAGGAAGGTCAGGCTGCGCGCGCTGCCGAAGTCCGCCAGGATCGCCTGGTAGGCGCGCCGCTGGATCAGGTCGAAGTAGCGCTCGTTCTTGACGTCGGTCCGGGTCGTGTCGAGCTCGATCAGGACGTTGGCGGTCTTGATGTCGCCGTGCACGAAGCTGTAGCGGTGCAGGTGCTCGAGGGCCGCCAGCAGCTCGTGGATCATCTCGATCGCGGTCGTGGCCGGCAGCGGCGTCTTGCGGCCCAGCCCCTGGTAGGCCTTGGTCGCGCCCTCCATGCCGGGGGCGTTCAGCCGCTGGTAGGGGTTGGGGTGGCCCCAGGCGAAGACCGCGCACTCGCGCCCCTCGACCTCGGCGGTCCCCAGCAGCCGGACCAGGTTGGGGTGCGGCGGGAGCGTGCGCAGGATCCGCAGCTCGATCTCGGCCCCCAGGCGCCCGCGGGAGGTCGGCAGCTTGAGCACCGCCGGGGTCCCGTCTTGCGCGCGGAGCATGTAGACGGTCCCCTGCCCGCCCTTACCTCGCACGCCGCGGACCTCGTAGTCCCCGACGCTCTCACCGGCAGGTGATTTGACCGACACCCTATGCCCTCGTTCGAGCACGAACCCACTATAGGCAGTGGATGCGCGGGACACCCGTCGCGTAGTTATTCGGTTTCGAGCGCGTCCAGCGACCAGAGCTGGAGCGAGCCCTCGCGCCCGCCCAGAGCGAGCAGCCGGCGCTCGGGGTCGACCGCCAGCCCCGCCAGGGTGAAGCCCTCGAGCTCGAGCCAGCCGAGGTGCTCGCCGCTGCTGAGGTCCCACAGGCGGACCTCGGTCAGCGCGCCGCCGGGGTTGGGGTCGCGGGCGCCGCTGACCAGGAGCTTCCCGTCCCGCGAGGCCCAGAGCGCCGTCAGGCAGCCGCGGTGGCCGACGCCCTTGCGCGAGGCGAAGTCGGCCGCGCCTCGCCCGAGCGACTCGGCCGGCGCCGCGAAGGCGCGCACCCGCTGCCCCGCGCGGTCGAGCTCGATCAGGTCGCCCAGGGTGCAGCCGACCAGGATTCGCTCCTCCTGCGCGAGCAGGACCTCGACCCGGGGCGGGGCCTGGACGCGCCAGGCCTCCGCCAGCGAGGGCACGCGCAGGGCGCGCACGTAGCCGCCTCGACCCGCGCTCTTGTCGAGGCGAGGGCCGCCGCCGGCGAGGAGCAGCTCGCCGCGCGGGTCGAAGACCAACGACTCG
>CALDQK010000641.1 GCA_937911525.1 uncultured bacterium | reverse complement strand
GAGCCGTGTCGGAGGCGGGGCTCTTCCTCGACCTGCTCGCCGACGAGGGCACCGGCGGCGGCCTCGCCGCCTCGCTCCTGGCGCGCTGGGGAGAGGCCCGCCCGGCGGTCCTCCTGCCCGCGGCCAAGGGCGGCCGCCCCGAGCTGGGCCAGGAGCTGAGCGACGCCGGCTGCGCGCTGACGCGCCTCGAGCTCTACGAGAGCCAACCCGCCGCGGCCCCGAGCGCCGAGCTGCTCGCGGTCGACGCGCTGCTCGTGGCCAGCCCTTCGGGGGCGCGCGCCCTCCTGGCGAGCGAGCCCGAGCTGAGCGCCAAGGTCGTCGCGATCGGCCCCACCACCGCCGCCGCGCTCGAGGAGCTCGGCTACCCCGCGGCGGCCGTCGCCGAGAAGCCGACGCCGGCCGGGCTGCTCCACGCGCTCGCGGCGGCGCTCAGCTAGTGGCTGACGTCACGCCCGAGCGCCCGCCGACGCTGATCCGCGACCCGGAGGGTCCGCTCGAGCTGCGCCCCCCGCTCGTGCAGCACGCGCCGGCGCTGGTCGAGGCGATCCAGGAGAGCCTGCGCGAGCTGAAGGGCTTCATGCCCTGGGCGCACTGGGAGGAGAACAACACGGTCGAGGCCCAATACACCCGCCTGGCCGGCCAACTCGCTGCCTACTGGCGCGGCGAGGATTACCTCTACCACCTCTTCGACCCCGACCAGGAGCGCCTGCTCGGCTGTGTGGGGCTGCACCGGCGAGCGCTGAACGCGCTCGCCGTGGAGGTCGGCTACTGGGTGCGGACCTCGGCTGCTGGCCGCGGAGTGTGCACGCGCGCCGTCCAGGCCGCGCTGGTCGTGGCCTTCGAGCACTTCGAGTTCGTGCGGGTCCAGTGCGGCTTCGACATAGCCAACGAGGCCAGCGCGCGGGTCAACGCCAAGGTCGGCTTCCGGATCGAGGGCGACCTGCGCAACTACGGTCCCGCGGGCACCGCTGCGATGCGAGCGGACGGCTGGCGGAGTCAGGACCTCAACCGCATGACCTCCATGAGCCCCGAGGAGGCGCGCGCCCAAGCCTGGTACGCCCCGACCCTGGCGCGGATCGAGCTGCGGGATTGGCTGGGCGAAGCGCTCTAGAGCCGCCAGCCAGATCTGGGCGTGGCGTAAACGCCGCCGACAGTCTCCCTCCACGCGCAAAGGGTTTGCGCGACTGGACTGAAGTGTGCACTCTGCTCGGAGAGGGCTGCTTGGTCAGGGCAGCCTGCACGACCCAGTGGAGGGGAAGCATGAGAATCGTCTTGGGGGCCGCGCTGGCCCTCGTGGCCCTGGCAGCTCCCGGAGTGGCCAAGCCCAAGGCGCCCAAGCCTGGCAAGGTGCTCAAGGAAGCCGCCAAGGAGCTGAGCAAGCTCAAGAGCTATCGGGTGGACTTCCAGGTCCTGGGGGGCACGGCGCAGAGCGCCGAGCACACCTTGACCGACACTCGGGTCAATCAGTCCTGGAACGCCAAGGTGCTCGGCAAGGTCGACTCTCTCAACGGAGAGCAGGCCTTCCGTCTCCGCCGCGGCGGTGACGACGGAGCGATCCTGGAGGGCAGCAACTGGAAGGCGATGCTGGCGACCGAGAAGGGCCGCCTGATCAGCCGCCTCTTCGAGCGCCCCGAGGCGGCCCTCGCCAAGGCCTACAAGCACCGCAAGCGCGCCCAGTGGGTCCAGCCCAAGGACGGCGCCCAGCAGCAGCAGGCCTCCGCGCCCGCGCCTCAGGCGGCGGACGCCGACGAGGACGGCACGCGGACCAAAAAGGACGAGCAGAAGTCGGGCCCGGGCAGCGCGGCCGAGAGCGGCCCGGTCAGCCACGTGATCCGGGTCGAGGCCCCGCCGGTCGAGGCCGTCACCCACTTCAACCGGATCGTCACCTCCGGCTGCTTCAGCGAGGGCTGAGGCGTCGCCGAATCCTTGTCCCGTGCGGACAAGACCCTCAGCAAGATCATTTACGAGATCACCCTCGACGAGAGCAACAGCAAGGTGGTGCAGCTCAAGGTCACCACGCTCTGCGCTCAGCGCTTCCCCGGTAAGCCCCTCGACCCCAAGACCGCGTTCACGACTGACCCGCACATCGCCTTCGTGGCGACCTATCGGATCAGCCAGCGCAACGAGGTCGAGCGCTTCCCGGTCCCCGGCCCCGCGGTGAAGATGCTCAAGTAGGTCGCGCTCGTCAGCGCGAAGCGAGGACGCCCAGGCCCTTGGCCTGGGCGTTCCTGCGTCCGGAACGCGAAGGAGCTGCCGCGCTCGCGACAGCTCCTCCTGCGTTCGGGACCCGACCCGAAGAGCTACGCCGAGGCCGCGGCCTCGCGCGGGTGCTTGCCCGGCTCGACGGCGCCTTCGCCGTAGAAGCGGCCGCCCGACTTGGCCATCTCGACCAGGAGGGGGGCCGGCTCGAAGCGCTTGCCGAACTTGGCCTCGTAGCGCTGCATGTCGGCCAGCACGGCGGCGGGGCCGCGGCTGTCGACGTAGCGGAAGGGGCCGCCGAGGAAGGGCGGGAAGCCGAGGCCGAAGATCGCGCCGATGTCGCCGTCGCGGGCGGTCCGCAGGATCCCCTCGCCGAAGCAGCGCAGGGCCTCGTTGACGAAGGTCAGCGTGCAGCGCAGCGCGAGCTCCTGCGGGTCGGCCTCGCTGCTGGGGCGAATCCCGAACAGGTCGTAGACCGTCTCGTCGACCGGCTTCTTGCCGTCCTTCTTGGCCTCGTCGGCGTAGACGTAGAAGCCGCGCCCGTTCTTGCGGCCCTGGCGGCCGTCCTTGATCAGGATGTCCACGCCGGCCGGGGGCGCGAGGCGCTCGCCGAAGGCCTTGTGCATGATCTTGCCGACCTTCTCGCCCACGTCGATCCCGACCTCGTCCATGAGGGTGATCGGGCCGACCGGCCAGCCGAAGCGGACCAGGGCCTTGTCGAGGTGGTCGATCGCGACGCCCTCGCTGACGAGGAAGGCCGCCTCGTTCATGTAGGGGGCCAGGATCCGGGTCGTGTAGAAGCCGGGGCCGTCGTTGACGACGACCACCGTCTTGCCCTGCTTCTTGCCCAGCTCGACGCAGGTCGCGGTCACCCAGGGCGCCGTGTCCTTGGTCACGATGATCTCGAGCAGGGGCATCTTCTCGACCGGCGAGAAGTAGTGCATGCCGATCACGGTCTCTTTGTGCTTGCTGGCCTGGGCGATGTCGGTGATCGGGATCGAGCTGGTGTTGCTCGCGAAGATCACCTCGTCGCCGCCGATCTCCTCGACCTCGCGGACCATCTTGCGCTTGAGCTCGAGGTCCTCGAACACGGCCTCGATCACGACCTCGCAGCTCTGGAAGCCCGCCCAGGTCGTCCCGCCGCTGACGCGCGCGAAGATCTGCTTGGCCTCGAGCTCGCTCATGCGGCGCCGCTTGACCCGCTTGCTCAGCTGGTCGTGGACCGCCTTCAGGCCCCGGGCCACGCCCTCGTGGTCGCGGTCCTTGAGGCGGACCGCCGTCTTGGCCAGGCTCGAGGTCACGTAGGCGATCCCGCTGCCCATCAGGCCCGCGCCGAGCATGCCGACCTTGCTGATCGGGCGCACCTCGGCGTATTCGGCGTCGGTGCCCTTGTCCTTCTTGAGCTCCTGAGTGGCGAAGTAGATCCCCATCAGCTGCTCGGCCACCGGCGAGACGACGAGCTCGCCGAAGGCCTGGGCCTCGGCCTCGAGGCCGGCCTCCAGCCCCTCGGCCAGACCGATCCGGACCACCTCGAGGATCTTCTCGGGGGCGGGGTAGTTGCCCTTGGTCTTGCCGGTCACCGCCTTGTGGGCCTGGCCGAACACCAGCTGGCGGCCGAGCGGGTTGCGCTCCAGGCCGATCTCCATCGCCACCTCCTGGAGGTGGTCGGCGGTGAACAGGTCACGCAGCCGGCTGGCGAGGGGCTTCTTGCCCTCCTTGGCCAGGCGCTTGGCGTGCGCCGCCGCGACCTCGATCAGGACGGGCTGGGGCACGACCTCCTCCACGAGGCCGATCTTCTTGGCGCGACGCCCGTCGAGCTGCTTGCCGGTCAGGAGCAGGTCGAGGGCGGCCTGGACGCCGACGAGGCGCGGGAGGCGCTGGGTGCCGCCGGCGCCGGGGAGCAGGCCGAGCTGCACCTCAGGCAGGCCGAGCTTGGTCTTGCGCCAGTCACTCGCGATCCGCGCCGAGCAAGCCAGGGCGACCTCCAGCCCGCCGCCCAGGCAGGGCCCGTGAATGGCCGCCACGACGGGGAGCCGGAAGCCGGCCAGCTTGTTGAGCGCGACCTGACCGCGGCGCGAGAGCTCGGCGGCCTCGGCGACCGTGTTGGCCTCGGAGAGCATGTTGATGTCTGCGCCGGCCAGGAAGTTGTCGGGCTTGCCCGAGGTGAACACGACCGCCTCGAGGGTCCCGTCGCGCTCGAGCAGCGCGAACAGGCGCTCGAACTCGTCGGCGAAGGACACGTTGAGGGTGTTGACCGGCTCGCCGGGCACGTCCATGCGCACCACGGCCACGCCGTCTTCGCGCTTCTCGATCGAGAAGGTCTTCAGCTCGTCGCTCACTTGCTCACCTCCAGCACCATGGCGGCGCCCAGGCCGCCGGCCGCGCAGGCCGTCACCAGTCCGAGTCCGCCGCCGCGGCGCTTCAGCTCCACCAGGGTCTGGTGGATCTGCCGCGCGCCGGTCGCCGCGAAGGGGTGACCCAGCGCGATCGAGCCGCCGTTGACGTTGAAGTTGTCCATGTCGACCTCGCCGATCGGCTCGCTCCGGCCGAGCTTCTGCTCGGCGAAGCTCTTGCTCGCGAAGGCCTGGGTGTTGCTCAGGATCTGCGCGGCGAAGGCCTCGTGCATGTCGACGAGGTCGATGTCGCTCAGCTTGAGCCCGGCCCGCTCCAGCGCCAGCGGGGTGGCGTAGGCGGGGCCCATCAGCAGCTGGTCGTTGGGGTCGAGGGCCGCGAAGGCGTAGCTCTTGATCGTGCCGAGGATCTCGACCCCCTCGGCGGCGGCGCGGTCCTCTCGCATCAGGACCAGGGCGCTCGCGCCGTCGGTCAGCGGCGAGCTGTTGGCCGCGGTGATCGTGCCGTGCTTGCGGTCGAACACCGGGCGCAGGCGGGCGTAGCCCTCGAGCTCGCTGTTCTCGCGGACCACGTTGTCCTTGGCGAAGGCCGTGAACTTGGGCGGCGCGTAGACGGGCATCACGAGGTCGTCGTAGAAGCCCTCCTGCCAGGCCCGCGTCGCGTTGGCGTGGCTGTTGTGCGCGACCAGGTCCTGGTCGGCGCGCGAGATCCCGTTCTCCTTGGCCATCTTCTCGGCGCTCTGGCCCATGGTCAGGCCGGTGCTCGGCTCGGTCGGGGCGGGCGGCGTGGGGATGAAGTCACGCGGGCCCAGGCCGCGGAAGGCCGCGATCCGGTCGGCGGCCGAGCGCGCCTTGGACATGGCGACCAGGGCCTTCGTCAGCGGCTTGCTGACGGTGATCGGGACGTCGCTCGAGCTGTCGGCGCCGCCCGCGATCCCGCACTCGATCCGGCCGAGCAGGATCGACTCGGCCACGTTGACGGTGCTCTGGTAGCTCGTCGCGCAGGCCCGCGAGACGCTGTAGGCCTCGATAGTGCGCGGCAGGTTGGCGCCGAGCACGATCTCGCGCGCGATGTTCGGCGCGCTGGGGCTGGGCACGACCTGGCCGTAGACGACCTGACCGATCCACTCGGCGGGGATCCCGCTCCGCTCGAGCATCTCCCGCACGCAGAGCTCGCCGAGCTGCAGCGCCGAGAGGTCCTTGTAGGCCGTGGCCTGCTTGGCGAAGGGCGTCCTCAGCCCCGCCACGACCGCCACCTTGGGCATTCCGTTGCCGTTGTTGCTCATGATCGCTGCTCGGCTCCTCTCGCTTACGCGGCGCGTCACACCCTTCGACGCGGCGCGTCAAGAAGGTTACCTGAGCCCGCGGGCAGGTCAACTACCGGCGGGTAGTCCTAGACTGACCGGCCCTGAGGAGGCGCTGTGATCCGCTCGACCCCTGCTCTGCTGGCTGCTCTCCTCCTCGGCCTGGCTGGGTCGAGCGAAGCCCAGGATTCGGGCTTCGCCGACCTCGACCCGCGCGAGCGGGAGCGCGCCCTGGCCTCGGCCGATGTCGCCCAGGTCGCCGAGGTGACCTCGCTCCTCGGCGACCCGGCGCGGAGCGTGCGCGCCGCGGCGGCCGAGGCCCTCCTCCGCTTCGGAGGGCCGGCCGTCCGCCCGCTGCTCGCCGTCGCGCAGCAGCCGCCCAACGCGCGCAGTCAACGGATGGCCTACGAGCTCTTGCGGCGCCTCCCCGCCCAGGCGCTCGCGAGTCAGCAGGCGGCGCTGCGGCGCGCGGGCTACACCGCCGAGCTCTTGCTGCGGGTCGGCGACGCGGGCCTCGCCGACGCCAGGACGATCCTGGCCCTGGTCCAGCTCGAGCCGGGGCTGGTCGACCTCCAGCACGACCTGCAGCTGGTGCGGGAGGGCACCCTCGCGCGGCGAGGCTGGGCGCGTCCGGCGCTGATCCGCGCCCTCGGCACCAAGCAGCTCCGCGCGCGCGCGATCGCGGGGCTGGGCCAGCTGGAGGAGGCGGCCCACGGGAGCGAGCACCTGCTCGACGCCCTGCTGCGCTCGGGGGAGCTGGCGCCGATCGAGGTCGCCTACGCGGCCAAGGCCCTGGCCTGCCTCGACCAGCGCGAGCGCCTGCGCGAGTGCTACCGCGCCCTGCCGCCCGCTGCGCGCCAACACCTCCTGGTGGGCGTCGCCTCCGCCGGTGAGGCAGGCCTCGCCAGCCTGCACCTCCTGGCCCAGGAGGACGACGCGGCGCTCGAGCGCGCGCTGCGTGAGCTCTCCTCCATGACCTACGGACGCGGCTTCGTCCCGGCCGGCGGGCTGCCGATCCTGCGCTTCGCGCAGCGGCACTCGCTGCCCGGCGCCCGACACGGCGCGCTGCGAGTGCTGCGGGAGTGCAACGCCCTGGCGCTGCCCGAGGCCTCGCGCGGGCTGCGCGATCCGCACCCGGCGATCCGCAAGCTGGCGCTGGAGACGATCGTCGAGTGGGCCGAGAACGAGGTGCCGCCCCAGCTCGTCGCCCTCGAGGAGGCGGTCGTCGCGCTGCTCAGGGCGGATCCCGAGCTCGAGCTGCGCGCCGAGGCCGCGAGCGCCCTGGGCGCCTTCGCCCGGACCCCCGCGGCGGAGGCTGGCTTGCGCCAGGCCCTCGGCTCGCAGGAGCCGGCCCTGCGCGCGCGCGCGGCCTTGGCCCTGGCTCGCTTCCCCCCCGACCCGGCGCGCATAGCCCTCGTGGCGAAGCTCGCCGAGGCCGACCCCAACCTGGAGGTGCGCGGGGTCGCGGCGCAGGCGCTGGCCCGCATGCACGCCACGCCGACCCTGGCGCGCCTGGTGCTCGCGGCGGAGGGCGAAGCCCTGAGGGCCCTGGGCGAAGCCCTCGCAGACGAAGGACACGACGCGCGCTCAGGGGCCGCCCCCTGGCCGCGGGCCGCGATCGCGAAGCTCCTCGCCAGCGACTCGCAGGGGGCGCGCGGCCTGGGGGCCTGGCTCCTGCACGAGCTGGCCCCCCTCGAGGTCGAGCTGCAGCCGAGCCGGGTCGAGGCGATCAAGGCCGATCACACCGGCTACGTGTTGGAGGGGCTGACCGCCGCGCTCACCCGCGACGAGCTGCGCGCGCTGGCCTTCGGCGAGCGGGGCGAGGACGCGGCGCGAATCTGGGGCGCGCGCCGCTCGGAAGCAGAGGCCTATGCGGCAGCCCTCGCCGAGGCGAAGCTGCCGCGGGCCTACCCCCTGCTCCAGAGTCTGCGCCCCTGGCACGAAGGCGCGCTCCCTACGCTCCAGCGTGAGCTCTCCTCGGGGAACGACGACCGGCTCTACTACGGCCTGCTCGGCCTGAAGCAGCTCGGCCCCGCCGCCGCGCCGGCCCTGTCCAAGTTGATCGAGCTGCTCGCTCCCCCCGGTGAACGCGAGGGGGTGACCAAGATGGTGGTGGAGGTCCTGGCCGGCATGGGGCCCGCCGCCGCGCCTGCCCTCCCCCAGCTGATTCCCCTCCTGCGCGCCGAGGACGAGTATCTGGCGGTCGACGTCTACGACGCGCTAGCCGAAATGGGAGCGGCTGCGCGCCCGGCCTTCCCAGCCATGCTCGCCGCCCGCGCCGTGCCCAACTTCTCGCCCGAGCGAATCCTCGAGCCGCTGACGCGGGGGGCGCGCGCCTGCTCCGCCGCAGGGCGGCCGGTCGAGCTGGGCGAGACCGTCGCCGCGCTCACGGCGGCGGTGGACTCGACCGACTCCTTCTGGCCCGAGGCCGCGCTGGGCGCCCTGTGGTCGCTCGGACCCGAGGCGCGCGCGGCCGCGCGGTTCCTGCTCGACCGGACCCTCGACCCTTGGCTCTCCGAAGAGGAGCGGACCCGGAGCGCTGACGCCCTGCTGAAGGTCGCGCCTGAGCTACGAGACTCCCTGCTGCGCGGGCTGCGTCGGCAGCTCGCCAGCGCCGAGCGAAAGGAGCGGCGCGGCGCGGCGACCTTGTTGCGCCACCTCGAGGCCGCCGACCGCGGGGTCGTGCTGGTCTGCGCGACCGAGCTCACCCTCGCCAAGGGCGAGCACGAGCGAGAGCAAGCCGCCCAGGCCTTGCTCGAGTGCGGGCCGGTCGCGGCGGCCGAGATCGGTCGCTTGCTCAGCCACCCCGACGCCAACCTGACCCAGGCCCGCGCGCTGGCGGCCCGCCTGGGGGACTACCGGGGGACCTTCGCCCGCGGCGAAGGCGTGGGCGTCCTGCGCGGAGCCCTGAGCCACGCCGACGAGCTCGTGCGCCGAGGGGCGGCGCTCTCGCTGGCCTGGGGCGCGTCGCAGGCAGAGTTCCAGCTCGACGGGATCGTCCTCGACGCCGCGCTGCGCGAGCTCGGCGACCGCGTCGCGCGCGAGC
>CALDQK010000640.1 GCA_937911525.1 uncultured bacterium | reverse complement strand
TCCTGCTTTCTTGCTTTCCTTCTTCACACACTCGGGTCAGAAGGAGCTGTCGCTCTTGCGACAGCTCCTTCTCGCTCCCGAGGTTTCGCGACAGCTCCTCCGTGCCTTCGCATTCCGGGCACGGGCACGGGCACGGGCACGAGGGCTTCGCGCGGGCGGGTCGACCGCTAGCGCTTGGCCAGCGTGATCACGATCGACTTGCTGGCCGGCGTGAGGCTCTTGTCCGCGAAGTGGTCCACCGGCACCAGCACGTTGGCCTCGGGGAAGTAAGCGCCCGCGCAGCCGCGCGGGAGCGCGTAGGGGACGACCACGAACTCCTCGGCGATCCGCCGCTCGCCGCGGAAGTGGCTGGTGATATCCACCCGGTCGCCCTCCTCGAGCCCGCGCTCCTTCAGGTCGTCCGGGTTGAGGTAGATCACGCGCCGCTCGCCGAACACGCCCCGGTAGCGGTCGTCGTAGCCGTAGATCGTGGTGTTGTATTGATCGTGGCTGCGCACGGTCATGAGCAGCAGCTCGCCCTTGCGCAGGTCGTGGCGCGGGAGGGGGTGGACCGTGAAGTGGGCCTTGCCGCTGGGCGTGGTGAACTTGCGCTCCCGCGGGCCGTTGGGCAGGTAGAAGCCGCCCTCGGCCAGGCGCTCGTCGTAGCGCTCGAAGCCGGGGATCGTGCGGGAGAGGGCCTCGCGGATCAGCCCATAGTCTTCCTTGTAGTCCGCCCAGGCCACCGGGTGCTCGGGGCCGAGGGTCGCCTCGGCCAGCTCGCAGACGATCGCGACCTCGCTCTTGAGCTTGCGGCTCGCCGGCGCGTTGCGGCCTCGGCTGGCGTGGACGTAGCCCATGGAGTTCTCGACGCTGACGATCTGCTCGCCCTTGGAGCTCAGGTCGCGCTCGGTGCGGACCAGGCAGGGCAGGATCAGCGCCTCCTCACCCGTCACCAGGTGGCTGCGGTTGAGCTTGGTCGAGACCTGGACCGTCAGCTTGCAGCGGCGCAGGGCCTGGGCGGTCAGCTCGGTGTCGGGGGTCGCCGAGAGGAAGTTTCCGCCCATGGCGAAGAACACCTTGGCCTGGCCGGCCAACATGGCGCGGATCGCGGGGACGACCGCCAGGCCGTGCTCGCGCGGGGGCTCGATCTGGAACTCGCGCGCCAGCGCGTCGAGGAAGGCGGGCTTGGGCGCCTCCCAGATCCCGACCGTGCGGTCGCCCTGCACGTTGCTGTGGCCGCGCACGGGGCAGGCGCCGGCGCCGGGCTTGCCGATGTTGCCGCCGAGCAGGAGCAGGTTCACGCACTCCTGGACGTTGGCGACGCCGTTCTTGTGCTGGGTCAGGCCCATGGCCCAGCACACGATCACGCCCTTCTGCGCGTCGGCGTAGATCCGAGCCGCGGCGCGCATTTGCTCGCGCGGGATTCCGGACTCGCGCTCGAGCTCGGCGAAGTCGTGGCGGAGCAGGTCGGCGCGCAAGGCGTCGTAGCCAGCGGTGTATTGCTCGACGAAGGTCCGGTCGATCACCTCGCCCGGGCGCTCGTCCTCGAGCAGGAGGAGCTCCTTCATGATCCCCTTGAGCAGGGCCACGTCGCCGTTGATCCGCACCTGCAGGTAGAGGTCGGTCAGGTCGGTGCCCGAGCCGAGCACGCCGCTGGCCTCCTGGGGGTGCTTGAAGCGCAGCAGGCCCGCCTCGCGGAAGGGGTTGATCGTGACGATCTTGGCCCCGTTGCGCTTGGCCGACTGGAGCGCGGTCAGCATGCGCGGGTGGTTGGTCCCGGGGTTCTGGCCGATCACGAACACGGCCCCGGTCACGTCGAAGTCCTCGAGCTTGACCGTGCCCTTGCCGATCCCGATCGCGGCGCCGAGGCCCTTCCCGCTCGACTCGTGGCACATGTTGGAGCAGTCGGGCAGGTTGTTCGTCCCGTAGCTGCGCACGAAGAGCTGGTAGAGGAAGGCCGCCTCGTTGCTGGTGCGGCCAGACGTGTAGAAGAGCGCCTCGTCCGGCGAGTCGAGGCCCCGCAGCTCGCGCGCGATCCGCGCGAAGGCCTGCTCCCAGCCGATCTCCTCGTAGTGATCGCTGCCGGCGCGCCGGATCATGGGGTGGGTCAGGCGACCCTGCTTCTCCAGCCAGTGGTCGTCCTTGCGCGCCAGCTCGGGGATCGAGAGGCGCTTGAAGAAGCCGGGGCCGACCCGCTTGGTGGTCGCCTCCCAGGCCACGGCCTTGGCGCCGTTCTCGCAGAACTCGACCGCGCTGCGGTGGCTCGGATCGGGCCAGGCGCAGCCCGGGCAGTCGAAGCCCTCGCGCTGGTTGACCCGGGCCAGGGTCTTGAGCGTGCGCAGGGGACCCATCTCGGCCAGCCCGTGGCGGGCGGTCGAGACGACGGCCGGCAGGCCGCCGGCGTAGGTCGCGGGCTCGCGGACCTGGGGCGCCACGACCTCGTCGGGGGGCTGGGCCTCGGTGCGGGGGAGCGGGTGCTGCACCCGCTTGGGCTGGGGCTGGTTCAAGGAGAGCCTCCGGAGCCCCTGAGTATAGCGAGTGGGAATGGGAGGCCCGTGGGAGGACGAGTAGACTCGAGGGAACGAGGGCGGAGCGCGAGGAAGTGAAGCGAGGGGCGGAGGAGGTCGCGGAGGGGCGCTCGAGCTGCCCCCGGTGCGGGCGCCCCCTGGGGCACTGCTACTGCCCTTTGATCACCCCGACGCTGACCCGCACGCGGGTCACGATCCTCCAGCACCCGCGGGAGGCCAAGGTGCCGCTCGGGACCCTGCGCATGGTGGAGCTGAGCTTGCCCGACGCGCTGGTCCGCCGGGGAGTGGACTTTCGCGACGACCCGCAGGTCGCCCAGCTCTGCGCCGAGCGGCCGCCGCCGGTGCTGCTCTTTCCGGGTGAGGGCGCGCGCGACGTCCGCTCGCTGGAGCGCGGAGAGGCCGAGGCTCTGATCGCGATCGACGGGACCTGGCCGCAGGCGAAGCAGGTCCTGCGGCGCAACCCGGCGCTGGCCGCGTTGCCTCGCGTGCAGCTGCCCGTGGGGGCACCGAGCGCCTACGAGATCCGCCCGCAGCCGGCCGCCGGCTGCGTGTCCACCCTCGAGGCCCTGGCCCGAGCGCTGGACGCTCTCGAGGGGAGCGGCGCGCGCTATCAGGAGCTCATGCTGCGACCGCTGCGGGGGCTCGTCGCAGGGCAGCTGAGGGTCAGCGCCGAGCGGGGGAACTACCGCCGGCGCAGGCCACGGGTGCGCGACCCCAAGCCGCCGCCCACCGACTCGCTCGCCAGCTTGCGCCGGCTGCGCGAGCGCTTGGTGTGCGTCCACGTCGAAGCCAACGCCTGGCCTGCCCGACACCCTCAGCGCCCCGCGCCGCAGCTGCTCGAGTGGCGCGCGCTGCGGCTCTCGACGGGTGAGCGGCTCGAGGTCACCTGCCGGCCGCGGGGCCCGCTGGGGCCTCTCACCGCGCAGCACCTCGGGCGCTCGGCCGAAGACTTGCTCGCCGGGGAGGACCTCGAGGAGCTCCACGCGCGCTGGGAGCGCTTCCGGCGCCCCGGAGAGGCGCTCGCGTGCTGGGGCACCTTTGGCGTGGGCCTGGCCCTGGAGGAGGGGCTGCCGCTGCCGGCGGAGCGGGTGGACGGACGTCCGCCGAGCGCTGCACCACGCGCTCCAGCTCAGGGTCGGCAGCCAGGAAGCAGCCGCGGCTCACCTCGGCCTGACTCCGCCGCCGGAGGGGAGGGCGCGCGGTGAACGTCGCTTGGAGCTCCTGGCCGCGGTCGTGGAGCGGCTGCTCGACTCGGACGGCTAGCGGGGAGTCCGCGCTCGCGCGTCTACGCCTCCACCACCGTCGCCCGCTTGTAGCCGTTCCGCTCCAGGCTCAGCCTGGGGAACAGGCCCTGGCGCCACGTCAGGTGGTTCTGGGCGTCGTCGAAGGCGTAGGGGCGCTTGTCACGCTTCCAGACCTGCAGCTGGAAGGCCTTGCTGGCCAGCTCGAAGAGCTTGTTGGTCGTCGCGCGCTGGCGGGGGTCTGGGTGGAGGCCGGCGCGGAGGATCTCGAGCACGGGCTGGGCGTTGCTCCCGACGCGGCCGGTGAGCGTGGCGGCGTCGACGGGGTCGGCCCCGCGGTGCTTGAGCTCGAACAAGGCCAAGAGCGGGTCCTCGTCGTTCTTCCACTCGTGCTCGAGGTGCTGGTAGGCGCGCACCCCGCTGATCCACTCGTAGAAGGTCAGGGTCAGCGCGTAGACGTCGGTCTGGGGCCCGTAGATCCCCGGGATCAGCTCGCCCTCGGCGCCGGGGCGCGGGATCGACTCGGGGGGCAGGAACATCGGGCTGCCGATCAGGCCGCGCAGCCGCCCCTGGGCTTCGCGCAGGACCTCGCGGTGTTGCGCGCAGCCGAGGTCGACGAACACGGGCTCGTAGCGCCCCTCGGCCAGGCGCGTCAGGTAGGCCTCGTCGTCGAGGGGCTCCGCGCTGGGCATGCGGAGCATGACGTTCGCCGGCTTGATGTCGCAGAGCACGAGCGGCAGCTTGCGGCGGAAGTGCAGCCCCTTGACCCGGTCGAGCAGGTTCACGAAGAGCTCGACCGCGCTGGCGGGGTCGACCGGGATCCGGCCCCGGCCCTCGGGGCCGCGGTAGCGCTCGTGCGGGGTGGCGCGCAGGCGCTCGAGCACCAGGTAGGGGCGCTCCTTGCTGTCGAGGCCGTGGTCGAGCAGCTTCACGACCCGGTAGTCGATCTGGGAGTAGATCAGCCGCTCGGCGTTGACCGCCGCCGCCTCCTTGGCGCGCTTGATCACGGCTCGCTCGACGGGCCGCAGGAAGGCGGGGAAGTCCTGGCGGCCGAGGACCTCGACCTCGTAGACGATCCCCTGGGTCCCCTGGCCGAGGCGGCGCTTGATCCGGTAGGCGCGCTGGGTGTCGTCGCTGAGCAGGAGCTGGCTGCGCTCGGCCCGGGTCGGGGTCGGGCTGGGCGGCGGCGGGGGCGGCTCGGTCGACTCGAGCAGGTGGGAGCGGGCCAGGGTCGCCCACTCCTCGTCGAGGCTCATCCGCTCGAGGCCCGGCCGGGTCGCGTCGTCCTCGGGGGAGGGGGTCGGCTGTCCGCCGGTGAGGAGCTTGCCCTCCTTGGTGTAGTAGCGGCTGGAAGCGGGCGGGCCGGCGGCTGGCTGCGGCGCGGCGGGAGCGGTGATCTCCTCGTCCCCCCGCGGGAAGCCCTCGGGTCGCAGGGGCTGTTCTCCGCTGAGCACGCGCTCGATGCTCTCGAGGGCCTCCCGCGCGCTGGCGTAGCGGTGGTCTCGCTGGCGAGCGGCGAGGAAGCCGATCAGCGCCGAGGCGGCGGGGCTGACCTCGACCTCGGGGTCGAAGCCGCGCGCCGCGGGGACCGAGCGGTTGACGTGCTGGCTGATCACGGCCACCGCCGTGCGGCCCTTGAAGGGCAGGCGCCCGGTGATCATGTGAAACAGGGTCAGGCCGAGCGAGTAGAGGTCGGCGCGCACGTCGAGGGTGATCTCGTCGAGGGCCTGCTCGGGGGCCATGTAGTGGGGCGTGCCCATGACCAGCCCCGCGGTGGTCATGCGGGTCCCCTGCTCGACTTCGCGCACGAGGCCGAGGTCGCTCAGCTTGGCTCCCTCCTCTCCCAGGAGCACGTTGGCCGGCTTGACGTCCCGGTGCACGTAGCCGTGCTCTTCGGCGCTGACGAGGGCGGCGGCGACGTCGCGGGCCACGGCCAGGGCCTCGGCCTCGGGCAGGCGGGTGCGCTCCTCGAGGACCTGCTCCAGGGAGGGCCCCGGGACGAACTCGAACACGATGTAGTGCAGCCCGCGCTCGGCGTTCTGGCCGGCCTGATAGACTCGGACCACGTTGGGGTGGACCAGCTTGGCGGCGGCCTGCGCCTCCTGCGCGAAGCGGGCCACGAAGGCGGGGTCCTCGGCGTGGCGGACGTGGAGGACCTTGATCGCGACGGGGCGCGAGAGGCTGAGCTGCTCGCCCCGGTAGACCCGGCCCATGCCGCCCTCGCCGATCAGGGCCTCGATTCGGTAGCCGTCGAAGACCTCGCCCAGCTCCAGGGTCGCGAAGGGCGTGCCCCGCTCGGGGGTGGGGTCGTCGTCGCGCGCGCCGCCCTGGGTGTGGACGAAGAGCGACTGCAGGAAGGCCACGAAGAAGTCGTCGAAGCGCATCTCCTCGCGGATCCGGTCGAGGAAGTGCTCGCCCCCGTGCTCGCGGCTGGCGACCCAGGTCGCGTCGTCGGCCAGCTCGGCGTGCAGGGCCGGGGGGAGGAGGAAGCCCGCCTCGCGCATGCCCTCGGCGCCCAGGGCCCAGGTCTGGGCCGCGAGCAGGCCGACGTGGTCGAGCCGCTCCGCTTCGGGCACCGCTTCGAAGCGGTCCTCGAAGAGCTCCAGCAGGGTTGGTTCGCCGTCGGCCATCGGTCTAGCAACCTAGCGCCCCGGCGCGGCAGGCGCGACGTGGAGTGTCGGCGCCTGCCACGGACCCGACTCCGGAAGCAAGCCGCCGCCCCAGAGGGCGGCGGCTCGGTTGGCGGAGGCGCAGCAGCCCCACCTAGCTCGCGACGGGGCTGGGCTCCGCGGGCTCGGGGGTCTCGACCGCTTGGAAGGTCAGGATCCCCTCGGGGTGCGCGTCGACCAGGATCGTCTGCCCCTCCTTGTAGGCGCCCTCGAGGATCGAGAGCGCGATCGGGTCCTGGACCTCGCGCTGGAGCACGCGCTTGAGCGGGCGCGCGCCGAACTCGGGGTCGTAGCCCTGGCTCGCCAGGCGCTCCTTGGCCGCCTCGCTCAGCTGCAGGCCGAGGCCCCTCTGCGCCAGGCGCCCGCGCAGCTCCCCGAGCTGGATCTCGAGGATCCGCTTCACGTGCTCGAGCTCGAGCTTGTGGAAGAGGAGGGTCTCGTCGATCCGGTTGATGAACTCGGGGCGGAAGTGGTGGCGGAGCATGCCGAGCACCTCGCGCCGCGTGTCCTCGTCGACCTGGCCGTGCTCGTCCCAGGTGCCCTGCTGAATCCGGGTCGTGCCGATGTTGCTGGTCATGATCACGACCGTGTTGCGGAAGTTGACCGTTCGCCCCTGACCGTCGGTCAGGCGACCGTCGTCGAGGAGCTGCAGCAGGGTGTTGAACACCTCGGGGTGCGCCTTCTCGATCTCGTCGAAGAGCACGACCGTGTAGGGCCGGCGCCGGACGGACTCGGTCAGGCGGCCGCCCTGCTCGTAGCCGACGTAGCCGGGAGGCGCCCCGATCAGGCGCGAGACCGCGTGCTTCTCCATGTATTCGGACATGTCGATCCGCACCATGGCGTCGTCGCTGTCGAAGAGGAACTCCGCCAGGGCCTTGGCCAGCTCGGTCTTGCCGACGCCGGTCGGGCCCAGGAAGAGGAAGCTCCCGATCGGACGGTTGGGGTCCTGGAGCTCGGCCCGGGCGCGCCGGACGGCGTTGGCCACGCTGCGCACGGCCTCGAGCTGACCGATCACGCGGTCGCCGAGGCGCTGCTCCATCTTGAGCAGCTTCTCGCGCTGGCCTTCCAGCATTCGCTCGACCGGGATCCCCGTCCAGCGAGCCACGACCTTGGCGATGTCGGCGTCGCTGACCTCCTCGCGCAGCAGGCGCTGCCCGCGGCCCTCGATCTCGGCCTGCATTTGCTCGATCCGGGTCTCGAGCGTCGGCAGGACCGAGTGGCGCAGCTCGGCGGCCCGGTTGAGGTTGCCCTCGCGCAGGACCTGCTGCTCCTCGGTCTTGCGCTCCTCGAGCTCGACCTTCAGCCCGCGCAGCTCCTCGATCTGGCCCTTCTCGACCTCCCAGCGCGCCCGCAGCGTGCTGAGGGCCTCGCGGACCTCGGCCAGCTCCTTCTGGATCTTGCCCAGGCGGACCTTGCTCTCCTTGTCGCGCTCCATTTGGAGCGCCTGCTCCTCGACCTCGAGGCTGAGCGCCTTGCGCTCCAGCTTGTCGATCTCGACCGGCGAGCTGTCGAGCTGGAGCCGGAGCGCGCTGGCGGCCTCGTCGACGAGGTCGATCGCCTTGTCCGGCAGGAAGCGCTCGGCGATATAGCGGTGGCTCAGGCGCGCCGCCGCGACCAGCGCCGCGTCCTGGATCCGCACGCCGTGATAGACCTCGTAGCGCTCCTTGAGCCCGCGCAGGATCGTGAGCGTGTCCTCCACGTTGGGTTCGCCCACGTAGACCTGCTGGAAGCGGCGCTCGAGGGCCTTGTCCTTCTCGACGTGCTGGCGGTACTCGTCCAGGGTCGTCGCGCCAATGCAGCGCAGCTCGCCGCGGGCCAGGGCCGGCTTGAGCAGCTGGGCCGCGTCCTGGGCGCCCTCGGTCTTGCCGGCGCCGACGACGGTGTGCAGCTCGTCGATGAACAGAATGATCTCGCCGTCGCCGCGCTCGACCTCGCGCAGGAGCGCCTTGAGGCGGTCCTCGAACTCGCCGCGATACTTGGTGCCCGCGACCAGGGCGCCCATGTCGAGCGAGAGCAGGCGCTTGTGCTTGAGGCCCTCGGGCACGTCGCCCTGCACGATCCGCAGCGCGAGGCCTTCCGCGATCGCGGTCTTGCCCACGCCCGGCTCACCGATCAGGACGGGGTTGTTCTTGGTCCGGCGAGAGAGGACCTGCATCACGCGGCGGATCTCGCCGTCGCGGCCGATCACGGGGTCGAGCTTGCCGGTCCGGGCCAGGCGGGTCAGGTCGCGGGTGAACTTCTCGAGCGTCTGATACTTGTTCTCGGGCTCGCGGTCCGTCACTCGCTGCCCGCCGCGGATCGTCTTGAGCGCCTCGAGGATCACCTCCTCGCTCACGCCCGCGCCCTTGAGCACGCTCATGGCCGGGCCCTTGGTCCGCGCCATGGCGATCAGGAGGTGCTCGGTCGAGAGGTACTCGTCGCCGAGCTTCTTCATCGCCTTCTCGGCGTCGGCGATCACCTTCTCCATGTCGCGGGAGATCCCGATCTGCCCGGTGTCGCCGCTGGCGCTGGGCAGCTTGCCCAGCTCGACCGCGAGCCCGGCCTGCAGGACCTGAGGCGTCGCGCCGACCTTCTCGAGCACGGGGCGGACGACGCCGTCCTCTTGCGCGATCAGCTCGAAGAGCAAGTGGACCGGCGTGATCTCGGGGTTGCCGTTGTTGCTCGCCAGCTGCTTGGCGGCGAGCAGAGCCTGGTGACTCTTGACGGTGAACAGCTCTGGATTCATAGGACCTCTCCCTTCCTGACGCTCTGGAGAGATCAAGCTCCGTGCCGCGCGCTAAGTCACGTCCTCACGAAGACCAGGCCATCCCCTAATGCCAGTGTGACAGGAACGCCCGCTCGCCAGCGCTAGTCGGCCACGTCGCTAGAGACCGCCAGTATCGCTTCCTTGACCTGCCCCTCGCGCAACACGAGGTGGAAGCGGCCGTCCTCGCCGGCCCAGGACTCGATCACCAGCGAGGCGTGGGCGGCCGGGGTCTCGGCCTCGCCTTCCTCGCGCAGGAAGTCGGGCACGGCTCGCTCGTCGCGCAGCAGGCGGAGCAGGTGGCCGTCCCGGACGGCCTTCTCGAGGGTCAGGCGGAGCAGGTCGAGGTCGACGCCCCAGGCGCCGCGGTCCTCGCTCGGGAGCAGCTCGACGAGGACCAGGCCCTCGACCGTCTGGCTGCGCGCGGCCGCGGCGGGGGCCCACCCCTCCTGCTCGCGCAGGGCGGCGTGCAGGCGCGAGGAGGCCTGGCGGACCTGGGTCGGCCCGGGGGCGACGCCGCTGGGGAGCGTCGGATCGGCCGGTCTCGTCGAGGCGCAGCCGAGCAGGGTCGCCAGGGCCAGCAGGAGCGCCAGCCTCACCCCTTGGAGCCGGCTCGCCGGGCGAGGAGGTCGCGCAGCGCGGCCTCGAGGCTGCCGGGGCCGCCCTCCCAGGGGCGGACGTAGCGGACCCGGCCGCCGTGGTCGATCGCGACCCCCGCCGGGAGGGCTCGCACGCGCCAGGCGCGGGCCACGTCGCTGGCGAGGCCCTTCTGGCCGTGACCCTGGCGCCAGGTCCAGCCCTCCTTGGCGATGGTCTGCTCGAGGGCGGCCCGCTCCTTGTCGAGGTTGATCCCGACCACGACCAGGTGCTCGCTGGCCAGGGCCTGCTCGACCTTGCGCGCCTCGCGCAGGACCTCGAGCGAGCCGGGCAGCTCGCTGCTCCAGAACACGAGGAGCACGACCTGGCCCTTGAGCTCGTCGAGGCGCAGGGGCTTGCCCTCGAGGTCGGCCAGGCCGAGGGGCGGGGGCGCCGTGCCCAGGCGGTCCAGCTCGCGCAGCATGGCGCGCCGGCGGACCTCGGCCCGGAGCAGGTCGTCGAGCTGATCGCCGGCCAGCTCCGCCAGGCGGGCCCGCCGCTTGCCGATCTCGCCCGCCTGGAGCTTGATCAGCTGCTTGAGCTCGGCGGGCTTGCTCCCCGCCAGGCGCCGCGCGCGCAGCTGCTCCTGGAAGTGAGCCTGGGTGGCCAGGAGCCCCAGGGCGAGCGCGACGTGGTGGCGCTGGCCGCCCTTGTCCCGCAGCTGGCCCTTGGCGTCGCGCGCGACGAGGAGCGAGGCCGCCTTGTCGGCGTGCTCGCGGGCCTTGAGGTAGGAGTCGGCCAGCAGGCGCGCGGCGCGCCCCTTGTCCTGCAGGGGCAGGTTCTTCTCCGCCAGGCGCAGCCGCGCCAGGTCGAGCAGGGCCTCGGGGTCCTGGCCGACCTCGTCGAGGTGCTCGTTCAGCTGGCGGCGCGCCTTGCGCACGCGGCCGCTGCCGACGTCGTCGGACCAGCGCCCGATCAGGCGGTCCACGTCGCGGCGCCACTTGTTGGTGTCCTGGCCGGCGGCGGGCGTCAGGCAGGCCAGCGCCAGGGAGAGGGCGGCCAGCAGCTTCGCTCGGGTCATGTTCGCTCCAGAGGCCGCGCGCGCGCCGCGGCGGAGCGCGATCATAGCGGGAATGGGGAGAACGGGCGCAAGCTCGCCAGAACGCTGACCTGGCCTCGTGGTCGTGAGGGATTTGGTGCACCTGACGCGCTGCGTTACGCGCCTGTGTTCTATGCTTTAGCCCACGCAGGAGTCGCCCGGTGGCAGACGAGCAGCTCGAACACTCGGTCGCGGAGCTGGAGGAGGGGATCACCCTCGCCTCCGGCAAGGAATACGAAGTCACCGAGCTGGTGGCCACGGGCAAGCTCCGCTTCGTGATCAAGGACGAGGAGGGGGTCGAGGCCCTCGCCGACCAGGACTTCACGCTCAAGGGCGCCGAGGGCTTCGAGCACAGCGCCAAGACCGACGCCGACGGCGCCTACGAGCACGCCGACCCGGTCCCCTTCGGCGACTACGACCTCGAGGTCGGCCAGGCCCTGCGCCGCCTGCAGGCGGTCAACGAGAACAGCCCGCCCCAGATCGTCTCGATCGGGGGCGAAGAGCGCGAGGACCCCTACGACCCGCCCGGCTCGGACGAGGACGAGGAGGAGGAGCAGGACGACGAGGTCCCCCTCGTCGAGATCATGAGCGAAGGCGGGCGCGAGGCCGCGCCCGACGTGCTCGACGTGGGCGTCGCGATCGTGCTGGAGGCCGTCCCGACCCCCTCGGACCTGACCGGGACCTGGGAGTGGACCTGCGAGAGCGACAAGGTGTCGCTGACCCCCGTCGAGGGCTCGCCGCACCAGGCGACCCTGACCTGCGACGACGTCGAGGCCGACGGGACCGAGATCACGATCAAGGCCAAGCTGACCCCCGAGCGCGAGGGCGTCGCCGAGAGCGACGACGAGCACCCCATGACGATCCGCCGCCAGGTGGTCGAGGTGTTCTTCCAGCGCTCGCCCGGCAAGCCCGACGGCGACGTGCGCGGGATCACCGGCCTCGACTACCGCGTGGTCGCGGGCGGGCGCGAGGTCCAGACCGGCACGACCGGCGAGGACGGCAAGATCGAGGCGATCTGTATCGAGGGCGAGGCGACCCTGGAGCTGCTCTGGGAGGGCAACCCGGTCGCCAGCTACGAGCTGACCGTGCGCGAGGACGAGTGGGAGGAGGTGACCACGCTGACGGGACAGCAGCGGCGGCTCAACCTGCTCGGCTATCAGCTCGGCGGCGGGACCGAGGGGACCGGCGTCGACGGCTCGATGGGCCGGCGGACCGATCGCGCGATCCTCGACTTCCAGATCGACCAGAAGATCAACCACGACGGCGTCGTGGGCGGCACCACCCGGACCAAGCTGACCGAAGCGGCGGGGGAGTAGCGTGGCGATTCCGCTCGAGGCCCAGGCCGAGACCCAATACGTGGTCCCGCTGCGCTTCAAGCGCGCGGCCTTCACCTACGCGGGCTTCGAGACGCCGGAGCTCGACACGCGCGGCTACGAGATGGGGACCCGCCCCAGCGGCTGGGGCAGCAGCGACGCGCGCGGGCCGATGCTCGGGATCATGAACGGCCAGGAGGTGCGGGTGAAGATCGAGCGCGAGCGCCTCGACGAGGCCGCGCCCGTGTTCGTGACCAGCACCAACCCCGCGATCGTCGAGATCACCGAGCCCGAGAACGGCGGGCCGCTCCCCGCCAGCGGGATCTTCAAGTGCAAGGCGCTGGCCGGGGAGGGCGACCACCCCGTGATCCAGGCTCGCCTCGGCTCGGCCGAGGGCCCGGTCCTGGCGGAGCTCGAGCCGCACACCTTCTCGCGCCTGCGGATCGCGATCACCCCGCACAACGTGCGGATCGACGGGGCGGGCGGGAACGGGACCCGCGCTTCGCTGACCCGGCTGGCGGACATCCTCCGCCGCGTGCGCAAGATCTGGCGCCCCTGCGGGATCGACTTCACGATCAACGCCACGATCAACGACAACATCACGCTCGGCAGCAACATCACCGACACCTTCGACAACGCCTCGACCTGGGCGGGAGACATCCGCCAGATCCTCGGGCTGCAGCGCACGCGCCTCAGCTTGCCCGCGGGGACCAACGATCAGTCGATCAACATGTACATGATCGACACCTTCAGCAATCCGGGCTTCGTCGGCTACGGGATCAGCCGCGACACGGCGGACTCGATCGGCTCCGACACGGGGATCGTGATCAACTGCGCCGGCGTCAACGGCAACGAGGTCCAGGAGGAGCGGACCGCGCGCACGGTCGCCCACGAGATCGGCCACTTCCTCCGTCTCAAGCACGTCGAGGAGAAGAACGCCGCGGACGCGGTCGAATACACCTACGGGCTGTGGCAGCTGATGTACCCCAAGTCGTGGGTGCCGGCCGACGCCCGGATCAAGGAGTTCGGCAACGGGACCCGCGCCCGCGGCCACCTGATCACGCTCAAGAACCACCAGCACCACAGCACCGACGGCGAGTGCGACACCGCGCGCCGCTCGATCCGCGACGGCAACTGGACTTGAAGTGCTCCGCCTCGAGCTCCCCTGCGCGGCCGCGCTCGTCCTGCTCTGCGCTGGCGCCGCTCTCTCCCAGGAGGACCCCGTGACCGTCGAGGTGCTCGTCGACCAGGTCAAGGCCAACGACTACGACGCCCAGGGGACCGCCGTCAAGCTCGGCGCCTCTGGCTCAGAGGCCTTGATCCCCCTCGTCGAGAGCAGCGAGGAGTACCGGCTCCTGGCCGCGATCTGCCTCAACCTGACCGGCGGGCCGAAGGCCGCCGCGAAGGGGCTCGAGCTCTTGCGGGACCGCGACCCGCAGCTGGTCTCGATCGGGATCAAGATCCTGCACCGCACCCCGCCCGAGGGCCACGAGGACGAGCTGCTCTCGCTCTACGAGAGCACGCGCGACGAGTATCTGCGCGAGCAGCTGCCCGTGATCGCGAGCCGGCTCAAGGCGCCGCGCCCCGCGGCCTGGCTGGAGCTCGAGAAGAGCCGCCACCGCTGGCCCGAGGATCAGGCGGAGCCTGGGCCGGAGCAGGTCCTGGCCGTGGCCAACCCGGGCCTGGTCAAGGGGGTGGCCCGCATGGGGAACGCCCCGGCGCAGCGCGAGTTCAACCGGCGCGTCGCGCGCGCCAAGGGCGAGGCGCTCCGGCGCTGGATCGAAGAGGCGGTCGCGATCAAGGAGCCCTGGGTCGTGGACGGGCTCTCGACCTTGCTCGGCGACGAGCAGGTCCTGGTCGAGATCGGCGCCGACGGCATGCCCAAGACCATGGTGCGCGCCTGCGACCTGGCGGTGTGGGGGATCGCGGAGGTCAAGGGGCTGGACTTCGGCTTCAAGGTCGACCGCTTCAGCAACTACTCGCCGGCCCAGCGCGAGGTGGTGCGCCGCAAGCTCGTGACGGGCGGGAGCTGAGCGAATGCCAGAGACCGAAACGCAGACGCAGGAAGAAGAGCAGCAGGAGGGCTCCGTCGACGCGGTCAGCTCGCGCACCTTCAAGCGCTTCCTCTGCCAGCTGCAGCCGCCCAAGGGCGAGGACAACGTCGAGACGGTCCCCTACACCCTGACCGTGACCGCGCCCCGGCGCGCGACGCCCAAGTGGGTGACCCCGGTCCCCTACACGCCCGCGGCCGACGCCCCGCCCACGCCGACCTGCTACCTGCAGATCTGGGAGATGGACCTCTTCGCGACCCAGAAGTGGAGCGGGAACGAGGAGACCGACTTCCACAACGAGAACCGCAACCAGCTCCTGGCGGCGATCCCGGGGGTCATGGTCCGGACCGGCGAGGGGAGCGAGGTCGGCTACACCTTCCGCGCCCTGGGGGGTCCTTCGCCCACGCGCAGCGAAGACCCCCTGAACGGCTCGATCCAGGTCGAGCTGCAGGACTTCGAGGGCGAGCTGCAGACCCACGTGATCAACCTGCCCGAGTACGAGAGCGTGCTCGAGATCGCCTGCGTGCTGACCGAGAAGGCCAACGACTCGCGCATGGACCAGGTCGCGGACTGCTCCGCGATCGCCTTCGTCCACAACGTGCGGGCCAGCGCGCGGCGCCAGATCGAGGAGCGGGGCGGGATCTCGATCGCGCTCGTGTCCGACTACGACCTCGGCGACGAGAGCACCAAGGAGCAGCGCAACAACGCCGAGCTCTCGCGCCAGGCCAAGGCCATGATCGGGACCCTGCCCACCTTCGTGGTCAAGGACGGCAAGCTGCGCTTCGGCTACCACCTGGTCAAGGGCTACACCTCGGCGCCCAGCAAGCTCTCGGAGGTCCGCCAGGCGGTCGCCAAGGAGCTCGAGCTCGGGGTGGCCCCCAAGGTCACGACCCTGACGCTCTACGCCCACGGGGTGCGCCACAAGCTCCAGCTCAACCCCGACGGCTACGGCGAGAGCGGCTCGGTGCAGGCCAACAAGGTCGACTCCTTCGTGAGCGCCTTCAAGGAGCACCTCGGCCGCGGCCTGGTCGTGTCGCTCTTCGCCTGCAACAACGGGCGCGGGGCGCGCGCCGGCGGCAAGTTCTGGGGCGGGAGCACCGACCCCTCCTACGCTCACCCCCTGGTGGGCGAGATCCCTGGGCACGACTCGCTCGGCTGGACCCTCCTGACCGAGCTCGAGCGGCAGGGGCTCGAGGACGTGACGGTGTGGTCGCACACGACGGCCGGACACACGACCCGCAACGCGCGCCTGCGCGTGTTCTCCAGCTGGGGCGTGGCCGACTTCACCAGTGTGCTCTTCGGGGGGCGCAACGTCGCCACCAAGACCTATCGCCACTACGCGAGCCGCTTCAGCTACAGCTTCAGCAAGCAGAAGCCCGACGTGGCGATGAAGAAGGTGCTCAACGCCAACAAGATCCGCTCGATCAGCGTGCAGAGCGCGCGCTACCTGCCCTGGGCCTGGCAGCACGGCGAGTCGCCCGACCCCAAGGGGGAGGGCTTCCACCCCATGGCCCAGCAGGTGACCGAGGCGATCCTCGCGGGGATCCGCGGGCTGATGGCGGTCGAGGACCTCGAGGACGAGGCCTGGATCTACGAGGACGACGCGACCAAGCTCCATATCACCGGGCGCAGCAGCCGCGGCGGGAAGGAGCGCCTGAGCGCCCACTTCGACCTGCGCGAGTTCCAGCGCGCCGAGGGCGGGAGCCCGCTCCGGCTCGGGGTCCGGCTGGTGCAGGCCCTCGAGATCCTGCGGGTCCGCACCCGGACCGCGATCAAGGTCGAGGCCCTGCTCGAGGGCGGCGAGGGCGTGCGGCTGCGGGTCCACCGCAACCAGCGCGAGAAGGTCATGAGCGGCGCGCGCGCGCTCCAGCAGGAGGGCCTCTTGACCGGCGCCTGGGAGGTGGCCGAGCGGATCGTGATCTCGACCAGCGGCTTGACCTACACCGGCAGCGAGGAGGACCCGCTGGAGTGGGTCACCGGGACCCAGGGCGAGCGCTACGCCGGCGCGCGCGTCACGCACGGGATCGCCTGGGAGGCGGTCTCGAGCGGGGGGCGCGTGCACCGCAAGCTGTGCCTGATCGGGCAGCGCCTGATCGCGGCCGGCGCCACGCTGGCCGGCGTCTCCAACGCGGGCGACGCGCTCCGCCTCGACGGGGGCACCCCCGAGGCGGGCGAGGCGCTCGAGGTCA
>CALDQK010000639.1 GCA_937911525.1 uncultured bacterium | reverse complement strand
CCCAGGGAAGCCTGCCGCTACCACCCTGCCGCTCTGCCCGCCTGGCCCGCGTGTTGGCCGGCCTGCTCGAGCCAAAGCGCGAGTTGAGGATCCCCACCGCGCGCGCGCTGCTCGAGGAGCTGCGGACCAGCCCCGCCGAAAGCGCGACGTGAGCAGCGAGCTCCCCCACCTGCGCGGCTATCGGCTCCTGGAGGACCTCGGCCCGAGCCGACTAGGCCGCGCCTACCGAGCGGAGCAGGTCAAGCTCGGGCGGATCGTCATGATCAAGCTGCTCGGCCCCGAGCTGCTCACAGACCGAATCGCGCACGCGCGCTTCCTGCGCGGGGCGGCGGCCGCGGCCAAGGTCCGGCACAAGAACTTGGTCTCGCTCTACGGTGTCGAGACCTGCCCCGACAGCGAGCGCGAGTTCGCGGTGCTCGAGTACGTCGAGGGCCGCTCCCTGGAGACCCTCCTGCACGAGCGAGGCCGGCTGCCCGAGAGCCAAGCCCTCGCGATCGCGCTCGGCGTGGCGGAGGGTCTGGCCGCCTTGAGCGAACACAGCATCGTCCACCGCTTCCTGACCCCACACACGATCCTGCTCGACTCGGATGGGCGCCCCAAGCTGAGCGACCTCGGCTTGGCCAAGACGGGCTTCGGCGCCCGCTTGACCGGACCCCACGAAGTGCTGGGCTCCGCCAACTACATGGCCCCCGAGCAGGCCCTCGGGCTGAAGCTGGACGCGCGGGCCGACCTCTACGCCTTGGGCGTGGTGCTGCACGAGATGCTCACGGGCCGGCTCCCCGGCCCCGAGGGGGAGCTGCGGGGAGACCTGACTGGGCTGAGTCAAGAGACGCTCGAGATCGTCTCCCGGCTCAGCGCGCCCTCTCTGGCCGACCGCTACCCCGACGCCCAGGCCGCGGTCGCCGCATTCAGCCAGCGGAGCGCCGGGGCGACGGCCCTCGCGCCGCCCAAGCCCGACCCACCCTCCTTCTTGCTCGACAGCAGCAGCGACTGGACTGGCAAGGATCTGCGCGTCCGGGTCCGGATCGGCGAGGGTGAGCCCGAGGAGCACGAGCTCCTCGGCGAGCGAATTCAGATCGGGCGCGCGGCGGACTGCCACCTGCGCCTCGACACCCCGGTCGTGTCTCGCCACCACGTGGAGTTGAGCTGGCAGGGCGACGTTCTGTGGGCGATCCCGCGCTCGGAGACCAACCCGAGCGCCGTGAACGGGCGGCTCTTCGACTCGCCCATCCCGCTCCAGCCCGGTGACGTGCTGGAGCTCTCAGGGCAGGTGCAGCTCGAGCTCCGTTGGGGCGGCCGCGCACGTCGGAGCGCGAAGGCTTCGGCCGACGAGGAGGAGGAAGAGGAGGTCTCGATCGCCAAGCTCTTCGGCCTGACGACCTCCGAGCTGCCCCCGGCGACGACCGACCTCGATCCCGGGCGCGCGCCTTCGCTCAGCGCTCGCCTGGAGAGCGAAGACGACGGGGACAGCTACCCGCTGACCCCCTACGTCCAGGCCGGCAGCTCGGCCAGCTGCACGCTCCGCCTCGACCCTGGTGCGCCGCGCAAGGCCCTGGTCGTGGTCGCCTCGCCAGACGGCCACTGGCTGCTCAACGTCTCCCCTGACCCGACGTCGGTCTGCGTCAACGACGAGCCGATCACCGACTACAGCCGCCTCCGCGAGGGAGACGTGATCTCGGTCTACGGGCGGACGCTCGTGTTCCGCGAGAGCTGACTCACTCCGAGTTGGCCCGGATCCCCGCCAGGTCGATCCCGTAGCGCTTGATCTTGCGCTGCAGGTTGCGCTTGTC
Source organism: uncultured bacterium (assembly GCA_937911525.1). Lineage (GTDB taxonomy): Bacteria > Planctomycetota > J058 > J058 > J058 > NORP233. The sequence continues at coordinate 14,579 of CALDQK010000639.1, read as the reverse complement.
GAGCTGGCCCTCGCGGCAGGCGCGCCCCAGATTCCCGCCCGTGCGGATCAGCAGCTCGCGCAGGTAGCGGATCTCCCACGCCTCGATCAAGCGCGCCTTGGCCTCGGCGAAGCTCTCCCCCTCCTCGGCGGCGGGCTCGACCCCAGCGCCCGCTGGCCTGGAGGGCGCGACCTCGCCTGCGCTGGTCTCGGTCCCGGTCGGCAACAAGTCCGGCGGGATCGAGCCCCCCTCGCTGAGGATCACCGCCTTCTCCATCACGTTGCGCAGCTCTCGCACGTTCCCTGGCCAGGCGTAGGAGAGCAGGCGAGCCTGCGCCGCGGCGCCGAGCTCGATGGGCGGGTAGTCGTAGCGGAGTGAGATCTCGTCCCCGAGGGAGCGGGCGAGCAAGATCACGTCTCGACCCCGCTCGCGCAGGGCGGGCAGCTCGAGGGTGAACACGTTCAGCCGGTAGAACAGGTCCTCGCGCAGCTGCTTCGCCTGCACCGCGGCCTCGGGGTCGGCGTTGGTGGCCGAGAGGACGCGCACGTCTGCCTCGAGCTCGCGCTCGCCGCCCACGCGCGAGTAGCGACGGCTCTCGAGGAAGGACAGCAGCTTGGCCTGAGCCTGCGCGGGGAGCTCCGCCACCTCGTCCAGGAACAGCGTCCCGCCCTCCGCTAGCTCGACCTTGCCCCGGTGCAGTCGCTGGGCGCCCGTGAACGCTCCGGCCTCGTGCCCGAAGAGCTCGGACTCCACCAAGGCCTCGGGAATCGCGCTGCAGTTGAGGGCCAGGAAGGGCTTGTCGGCGCGGGGACCTGCGCGGTGGATCGCCTCGGCCACGAGGGTCTTGCCCGTCCCCGTCTCCCCGGTCAAGAGCACGCTCGAGTCGACCTGGGCGAGCTTGCCCAGCAGCTCGCCCACGGCCCGCATGGCCAGGCTATCGCCGATCAAGCCCAGCTCGCTGACTCCAGGGGCGGGACGCCGGAGCTCCATGCTCTGGGTGCGGCGCACCTCCACCTGGTAGTTCTCCAGCAAGGCCCCGGCCAGCCCGACCAGCAGCCGCAAGACCCCGCGCTGGTTGGCGCCCAGACCTTCGATCAGGAGCAGCCCGGCCGGGCGCCGCCGTCCAGGCAGAGCCGCGGCCCACAGGCTGACCTCCTCCAGCGGATACCAGGGGGGTCCCGAGACGCGTCGCGGTCCTGCGTGGAGTTCTTCGAGCTGCTCGACGCTGACTTCGCTGAACTTGGGGAAGGGAGCGTCGGGAGGGCTCAGGGAGGCCCGCTGCAAGCTGCCGCGTCGCGGCACGTAGACGGCGGCGGAGTCACCCCCCAGCCCCTCGACGCAGCAGTGGCTCAGCTTGGCGAGCAGCTCCTCCAGCGAGTGCGCCCGCGCCAACGCCAAGACCGCCTCGATCTCGTCGTCGGCCAGTGAGCGCGCGGCTGGGTCGGTACTCGACATGGAGCGCAACGTAGCAAACGACGGGAGGGGGCTCACCGACCCCCCCCCCCCCGGTCGCGAGACCCCTGCCGAGCCCTCCCCCCCCCGACCGGCAAGGACTTAGCCCCCCCCGCGCCTGGCCGCGCCCGTGCGTTCCTGCCCGGCACGAAAGGGAGGTGCGCAATGCGGGCAGTCTGGAGCGTGATCCTGGCGCTGGTCCTCGCCCTCTCGACGGGCTGCGCGACCCTCGAACGCGCCGGAGTCCTCTACAGCGGCGCGACCCACCCGGCCGTCGTCAAGATCGAGTGCGAGGGCGCGCGCGGCCGCGGGGCCGCGATCGGGCCTCGCGAGGTCCTCACGGTCTCCCACGTCGTCGGCGCCAACGAGGAGGTCTGGGTGCAGGTCTCGGCCCTCGGCCTCACCAAGGGCCGCGTCGTCCGCCGGATCCCCGCTCGCCCTGAGCCTCTGGTCGTCCTGGAGCTGGAACCGACGGGCGGGGTCTTCGCCCAGCTCGTCGGCTTCGCCGAGTTCCCCCGGGAGCGGCGCTTCGTCCCCTCCCAGAAGGGCGACCCCGTCCTGGTCCTGGGCCAGCGCGGCCCGACCCCCTGGACCTACGACGCGCTCCAGAAGGGCGACTCCGGCTCCCCCGTCCTCGACGACGACGGGCGCCTGGTCGGGCTGGTCCACGGCCGCCTTCAGGGCGCCCCGATCGCGGTCTACCTGCCCGCCGACGCCCTGGCCTCCCTCAGCGGGCCTGTGGTCCAACCTTGAGCGGCTGGCGATCCAGGATCCCTCGGATCGTCGCCGCCAGCTCCCCGGGCCGCAGCGGCTTGCGCATGAAGCCCGCCAAGCCCAGCTGGGCGAAGTTGCCGGCGTCGACCTCGTCGGAGAAGCCGGTGACCAGCAGCACCGGCAGGTCGGGTTGCTTGGCGTGGATCTCCCGAGCCAGCTGAACCCCGGTCAGGTGAGGCATGACCTGGTCGGTGACGAGGAGGTCGACCTCGAGCCCCTCGTGGATCGCGACCAGGGCCTCCACGCTGCTGGACTTCGAGATCACCTCGTAGCCGTATTGCGAGAGCAGCTCCTTGCCGAGGGCCGCGATCTCGGGCTCGTCGTCCACGAAGAGGATCCGCTCCGAGCCGCCACCTTTGGTCGACGTGGGCGGAACGTCGGGCTCCGCCTTGGGGACGGCAGGCACGTAGAGGGAGAAGGTGCTCCCGACCCCGACCTCGCTCTCGACCCCGATCCCGCCGCCCGACTCGAGGGCGATCCCGCGCGCCTCCGAGAGCCCGAGCCCGGTACCCGTGCCGCTGGGCTTGGTCGTAAAGAAGGGGTCGAACACCTTGGAGATCACCTCCGGGGCGATCCCCTCGCCTTCGTCTTTGACCGCGACGACTTCGTAGACGCCCGGCGCCATGCTGGGCTCGATCGCGGCCGCCTCGGCCACGCTGAGTTCGACGCGCTGCAGGGAGACCTGGAGCTGACCGCCCTTCGCTCGCATGGCGTAGTAGGCGTTGGCGATGAAGTTCATCAGCACCTGGTGAAGCAGGGCCGGGTCGGCCTGCACGAAGTGAGCGCCAGGCTCGATCGTGGAGCCGATCTCGACCTGGGTCGAGAAGCTCGCGCGAGCCAGCTTGAGGCTCTCCTTGACCAGCAGGAGCAGGTCGACTTGCTCGCTCCCTTGAGCGACCTCCCGGCTGAAGGCCAGGATCTGAGCCACCAGCGCGCGCGCTCGCTCCGCCGCGCGCTCGACGTGGTCGATGTAGCGCTGGGACTGGCTGCTCGGCTCCGAGGCGCGGATCAAGTCCAGATAGCCAAAGATCGGCGTCAGCAGGTTGTTGAACTCGTGCGCGATCCCGCCGGCCATGACCCCGAGTGACTCCAGCCGCTGCGAACGGCGCAGCTGGGCCGCCAGGGAGCGCTCTTCGCTGAGATCCTCCTCCAGCCCGACGTAGTGGCTGACCTCACCCGACTCAGTGTCCCTCAAGGGTGCAATCGTGGCACGAACCGCGAACAGACTCCCGTCCTTGGCGCGGTTCTGAAAGAACCCCTGCCAGGTCTCTCCCCGCGAGAGGGTCGCCCAGAGCTCTGCATAGTAAGCGGGGGGTTGACAGCCAGACTTGAGCAGCCGCGTCGACTGGCCGACCAGCTCCTCGGCCGAATAGCCTGAGAGCGCGCAGAAGCGGTCGTTCACGTAGACGATCGACCCGGTGAGGTCCGTCACGAGGGTTGCGACCGGACTCGTCGCGACGATCTGCTCGAGCGGAAGACCCTGTGGCACTGTCATCTGCTTTCCCCTCCGGAGCAGAGAGTAGCAGGTGTGACTGCTAATCTGGAGGCGTGGAGCCCCCCGGGAAGAATCAGCTGCGCCTCGAGCTCGCGCTCGTGTTTCGCTTCGAGCTGCTCCAGATCGCCGACGAGGCGTCGCTCTCTGAGCTGGTCTCCTTCTCGCTGGATCGGATCGGGGAGCTGCTCGAGAGCCCCTTCGGATTCTGTCACTTCGTCGACTCCGTCGGAGAGCGCTTCAGCCGAGTCCAGTGGTCGACCAATAGCCCGCTGGCCTCCCTCGCCGACGGCTCCAGCGCTCCGCTCGCGGAGACCTTCATCGGCGCTGAGCTCCTTCGCGAGCCGCGCCCCCTCGCTCTCAACCACCCCTCGCCCTTGCCGGGGACTCCAGCTGGCCGAGCCTCCGAGGCCGAGCGAATGCTCGTGGCCCCGGTGTGTCGCGAGGACCAGATCGTGGCGCTGCTAGGGGTCTGCGACAAGTCGGGCGACTACACCCAGGCCGACGCGGACCTGCTCGGCTTCACGGCAGACCTCACATGGGAGGTCGTGGAGCGGCAGCGAACCCGCGAAGCGCTCTTCGCCAGCGAAGCGCTCTACCGCTCGCTCGTCGAGGATCTCCCGGCGCTCGTGTGCACCCTCGACTCCTCGGGCCGGGTGAGCCTGGCCAACCGTGGCTTCTGCGAGTTCTTCGCCCGCAGCGCCCCCGAGTTGATCGGGGCTGAGTTCGCCCAGCTGCACGCCAACGAAGAGGACTGGGACCCATTCACCGAGGTCAGCCCCGCCCAGCCAACCCGCGACCACCTCGTCTCGGTGCAGGTGCCGCGGGGAGAGCGTTGGATGCGCTGGACGATCCGCGCCCTCTTCGGCGATGACCAAGCCGAGCTCCGCGGCTATCACTGCGTCGGCGAGGACGTCTCCGTCGAGCGCGAGGCTCAGCAGGACCTCGAGCGCGCGAACCTGCGCTGGAGGCTCCGCAGCCAGATCAACGCGACCCTGGCCCATAGCGAAGACGCCGAGGAGCTGCTGCGCAGCGCCTGCGAAGCGTTCGTCAGCCATGCTGGCTACCGAGCCTCCTATGCCCAGCTTGCCCGAGGCGACGACCTCGAGCTCGAACCCGGCCGCTGGTTGGCCGCCGCGGGAAGGCTGCCAACCGAGCCCCCCGCCTTCGAGCTGGCCCGCGAAGCCCTCGCGACCCGCAGCTACCGGGTCTACTGCCACCTGCCCGCAGGCTGCTTGCGGATCTATGCGCTGCCCCTGATCGCGCACGACGACCGACTAGGCGTCCTGTGCCTGGAGGGCAAGACGTCCCTCCAGCTCGATCATGAGCTAGAGCTGCTCGACGAGCTGGGTGCTGCCCTGGCCCACGGGCTGCGCGCATTCCAGCTCGAGGCGGAGCGTGACGAGAGCCTCCACGCCCTCCGCCACTCCCAGCGGCTGGAGTCGATCGGGCGCTTGGTCGGGGGACTCGCCCATGACCTGAACAACATGCTCAACATCGTGCTCGGCAACGCCAACCTCGCCCTGGAGGCCCTCGAAGCTCAGCACCCAGCCCGCGCCAAGCTCGACTCGGTGTTGGGGACCAGCGAGCGAATGGCGCGGCTGGTGCGAACCCTCCTGGCCTTCAGCCGTCGCCAGACCCTCCAGCTCCGCTCCCTGGAGCTCGACTCCCTCGTGCGCGGCTTGGCGGAGATCTTGCAGAGCCTGCTCGGCGACCCGATCACGCTGAAGCTCGCGCTCGGCGCCACGGGGCAAATGGTCGAGGCGGATCCCGTTCAGTTGGAGCAGGTGCTGATTCACCTCGCCCTCAACGCGCGGGAAGCCATGCCTGACGGCGGGCAGCTCGAGCTGACGACCTCTTGGCAGTCCTTGGGCGAGGACTTCGCGCGCAGCCACAGCGGCGCCCAGGCCGGCGAGTTCGTCTACCTGAGCCTGGTCGACACGGGCTGCGGCATGGACGAGCAGACCCTCGCCCGCGCCTTCGAACCCTTCTTCAGCACTCGGCGCAGGACCGCCGGCGAGGAGCTGGGCCTTGGGCTTGGCCTCTCCATGGCCTACGGAATCATTAAGCAGAGCCGTGGCCATATCTCGCTCGAATCCGCCCTCGGCAAGGGCACCACGGTCCACCTCTACCTGCCGCGGATCCCCACCAAGGCTGGGGACAAGGACGCCCTCGAGCCCGCTCCCGTGGCCCTCGCGCACCCGCCACCCCACACCACACTCCTCGTGGTCGTCGACGAAGAGCCGATCCGTCAACTGCTCCAGGAGTTGCTGCGCGCGGTGGGCTACCAGGTGGAGTGTCCCGAGAGCGCCCCCGCCGCGTTCGCCAAGGTCGAGGCCGGCCTCCGTCCGCAGCTGCTACTGACCGACGTTCACTTGCCGGCCATGAGCGGCCTGAGCCTGGCGAGGCGCCTGCGCGGCTTCGTCGACGGCCTGCCGGTGCTCTTCCTCTCGGAGGATCCGCACCGCTCGGATCAACTCGATGTCGACCCCCGCGCCGACGTCCTCAACAAGCCCTTCCGAGCCAAGGAGCTCCTCGCCTGCCTGGAGAAGCTCCTCCGCTCCGGCCCTGGCGCGAGGGGGGCGCCGCCGGCCAACTCTCTGCCACCCGCCGGCCAGGAGCGGGCTTAGCGCGTCTACCACGCACTCGTCGGGGCGAAGCGGAGTCGCTCCCCTCGCGCGGGTCTCCAGCCATGACGCCTGCCCAGGCTGGCGACGCTCGTCGCGCGGGAGCGCTACCGGCTACTTGCCCTCGAGCTTGGTCTTGAGCGCCCGCGCCTCGGCGTGCTCGGGGTCGTCGCCGAGGGCCTTGCGGACCGCCTCCAGGGCCTCCTCGCGCTTGCCCAGCTCGGCCAGGCAGGCCGCCTTGCCGAAGTAGGCCCCGGCCAGGTAGTCGACCTTGAGGATCTCCGCCACCTCGTACTCGCCCAGGGCGCGCTTCAGCTTGGCCTCGTCACCGAGGGCCGTCTTGCGCAGGGCGTCGCCCAGGAGCAGGTGCGTGTCCTTGCGGAAGGGGTCGATCAGGTTCACGTCGTCGAGGACCTCGAGCACCTCGACCCAGCGCCCCTGCTTGGCCGCCCAAGTGGCGAAGGTCACGCGGACCTTGGCGTCGTCGCTGTCGAGCAGGCAGGCCTGCTTGAGCGCGGCCATGGACTCGGCCTCGTCGCCGGCCTTCTTCCACAGCTCCGCGAACTGGCGCTGGAGCTCGGCGTTGGGCGGCGAGAGGCGCTCGACGGTTCGCAGCTCCTCGATCGCCTGCTTCCACTGCTTGCGCGCCGCGTGGATCTTGCTGAGCAGCTTGTGCGCCAGGACGGGGTCCCGCGTGCCGAGGTCCAGGGCACGGCGCAGGCGGCGGGCGGCGCGGGAGAGCTTGCCCTTGCGGCCGGCGACCACCCCCAGGGCGAGGTGGGCGTCGGCGGCGCCGGCGCGCAGGTTGGCGGCGCGCAGCGCGGCGCGCGCCTCACCGCCGGGGAGCGCGCCCAGCTCGAGCTGGCCCAGCTCGGGGGCCAGCTTCTCCGCGTGCTCGAGGGCCAGGCCGGCCTGCGCGGCGGCGTCGACGTCCTTGCCGTAGACCGCGTAGACCCAGGCCAGCTCACCGCGGGCCGCCACGTCGAGCGGGCTGCGCCCGAGGTGCGAGAGCAGCTCGCGGCGGCGCTCCGGCGCGGGGGGCGGGCGCCAGGCCACGTGGCGGTAGCGGCGCTGCAGGAAGCGCATGAAGCGGCGGTCGAAGTCGGCGTGGTCGAAGCCGAACACCTTCTGGATCGCCTGCTTGGTGTCGAGCCCCTCCCCGTAGGCGTCGAGCAGGCCGAGGATCTTCTCGAAGCCCCAGCGAGCCTCGATGAACTCGCACATCGCCCCGCCCTGGTAGTAGGACATCATGACCTGGTTGGGGTAGCGCGGCTTGGTGAAGCCCTCGTCGAGGCGGGCCACCGGCATGATCAGGCCGCGGTCCATGAGCATCAGGATGTCCCCGTCGCTCCCGCGGACCCAGGTCTTGCGCCCCTTGGGCTCCTCGTAGACCGAGATCCCCTCGGTCAGCCAGCGGGGCACGCGGTTCTTGCTGCGGGTCAGCGTGCAGACGTGCGCATACTCGTGCCAGAGCGTCCGGCCCCAGGAGTGGGCGCCGACCGCCTTCTTCTCCTTGGCCGAGAGCACCGTCACGACCTTGCCGAAGCACACGCCGAGGGCCGGGATCCCCGGCAGCCCGACGCTGCGGGCGGAGAAGTCGGCGTGCTTGGGGAAGAGCTCGATCAGGACCTGCTCGGGGACGGCCTCGTAGCGCCCGCCGAGGCGCTCGCGGCACTCGTTGACCAGGTCCTTCACGTAGCGCGTGCTGACGAGCAGCTCCTCCTTGCTGATCCGCAGCTTGGCGCCCTTCATCTCGACCGTCGTGTAGTGCTCGTCGAGGCGGTCCCAGAGCTGGAGGTGGTTGAACACGAACACGTTGAAGGGGTCCTCTTCGAAGGCGCGCTGGAGCACCTTGCGGCCCTCCTCCTCCTGACCCGTCCGCGTCAGGTTCACGCCCAGGATCGCGAGCACCGGGTGGTAGCCCGGGTCGACCTCGAGCGCGCGCTTCGCGAGGTCGCGCGCCTCGGCGTAGCGGAACTTCATCTGGACCGTCTCCGCCACGGCCTCGAAGAAGCGCGCGCAGCGGGGGCGCAGCTTCAACACCTGCTGCTCGATCTGCTGAAAGCCCGCCTGGTCGCCGCGCAGCAGCTGGACCGCCGCCTGCGCGGCGAGGAGCTCCACGTCCGCCGGCCGGTGCTTCAAGCCCGTCTCGATCCGCTCGAGGGCGGCCTCGAAGTCGCCGTCCAGGATCGCGATCCCCGCCAGGGTCGCGTGGGCGCCGGCGTGGTGCGGGTTGGCGCTGAGCGCCTTCTTGAGGTCGTCTGCCGCGTCCTTGTATTTGCCCGCGCCGCCGTAGAAGGAGGCCAGCCGCGCCCGCGCCCGCCCGACCCGCGCGTCCGGGTCGTTCTTGTCGCGCTCGATCACGAGCTCGTAGCTCTTCTTGGCGTCGGGGTGGTTGAACTTGAGCAGCGAGAGCAGCCCGCCCTCGCGGTGCGCCATGGCGTAGTTGGCGTCCGCGGCCAGGGCCTGGTCCAGCATGCGGCGGGCGTACTTCACGAAGTTGCGCGAATACTGCTGCTTGAGCTGGGGGAACACGTCGATCCGCCGGCAGGCCCGCCCGATCCAGGTGAACTCGGCCGCGCTCAGGTCGTCGTTGCGCTGGTAGTAGGCCAGCGCCGCCTCGAGGTCGCGCTGGGCCAGCTTGGCGTCGACCTCGCTCAGGAGCTCCGCTCGGCGCACCAGGGCCTCGATCGCGTGGGGCCGCCCGCCGAGCTCGATCGCGCGCCCGTAGTGGCGCTGGGCCTCGGCCAGCTTGCCCTGGCGCTCGGCGACCCGGCCTCGCGCGACCCAGCCCTCGCCGGCCTTGGGGTCCAGCTCGAGCTGACGCGAGGCCGCGGCCAGCGCCTCGGCGTCGCGTCCGGTCTTGAGGTAGAGCCGCGCCAGGACGCCCAGGGGCTCGGGGTCCTCGGCGTCCTCGGCGATCAGGCGCTTGAGCCCGGCCTCCGCCTCGTCGTGACGACCCACGGCGAGCAGGGCCACGCAGCGCTCGAAGGGGTCCTCGGGGAGCGCCTCTTGCTCGCCCTCGAGCTTCTCCCCGAAGAGCTCGTCGAGGGGGTCGCCCTCGTCGAACTGCGCGAAGAGGGGGGCCGGCGTCAAGGCCAGCAGGATCAGCCACAGCGGCAGGAGAGGCGTTCGCATAGCTGCATGTTGCCGACCCAGGGAGCCCGGTCAAGACGCCTCGCAGCGGAGGGGGCCGCGAAACCATTCGGGGGGTGGGGCTCCAACCGGGCGAGGAGGAGGACCCACATGCTCCGCCGCTCCGCGCTCTCGCTCGCCCTGACCCTGCCCTTCACTACCGCCTGCGCCTCCTCTCACCTGGTCGTGCAGGCGAAGCAGCCGACGCTCGCGGACCGGGTGGACTGGGTCCACGACCGCCCCCGCCCGCCGGAGCGGAGCCTGAGCCTCGCGCCGCGCGACCAGGAGCTCATGACGCGCTATCTGGAGGCGGTGGCGCTCGGGGCCGCCCGGCACCGCAAGCCGGAGGATCGCGAGCGTCACGCCGAGCTGAGCGCCGAGGTCGCGCGCGCCTGGGAGGACCTGCGCGGGCACTTCCGCGCGGCCCTCCTGGCCGACCTCGAGGCGGGGCGCTTCGTGGCCTTTCGCCTGCGGGCCTTGCCCCTGGCGCGCCTGGCCCTGATCCAGTTCGAGGAGCTGGAGGCCGAGGCGGTGGCGCGTGGGTGCTCCGTCGTCCACGACTGCGGCTGGGTCGGCCTCGAGGTCCCCGGGCGGGCGGAGCTCTATGGGCTGCGCTCCGACCTGCGCTTCGTGCTAGGGCGGCTGCTGCGCGACCACTCGCTGAACGAGATCATGCGGGACGATCGCCACCTCGCTCGCCTGACGGCCGGGCTGACCGCCGCGCTCTTCGTCACCCAGGACGGCCTGCCGGCCCGCGACCATGCGCTCGCCGGCGAGCTCCTCGCGGCGCGCCAGCGTCTGCTCGAGAGGAGGCCCCTGCAGTCCAACTACCCAGCCGCGAGCTGGAGCGAGGTCGCGCGCTACGAGGCGCGCCGGGCCGAGGTCGCCGCCGACGAGGCCGAGACCCACCGCGACCGCGCGCTCGACGCGGCCCTCGACGCCAGCGTGGCCGCGGAGGGGGTCGCGGCGCCGCCCGAGCGTCCGGCGCCGCTGCGCAAGCGCCGCGTCCGCTGAGGGCGCGGGCTCAAGCCTCGGGCCTCGCTCCAGCCCTCGAGTTGGTGACCACCCACACGAGGGTCGCGACCACGAGCGCGACCCCGACCAGGGCGCCGCTGACCGCCAGCACGTCGTCGCTGGTGTAGGGCCGCCCCCGGGCGTAATCCAGGGCCGCGTAGAGGACCGCGCAGGTCGTGCCCTGGAAGAGCACGATCGCGCCCGCCGAGAGCAGCCAAGAGCGGCGCGCCAGGACGACCGCCGCGAGCAGACCGAGGGGCTCGGCGGTCGCGATCTGGATCGGGCCCGCCGCGTCGAACTCCTGCAGCAGTCCCATCAGCCCCGTGCCGACGCCCGCCAGGAGCGCGCCCCCCAGCAGGACCAGCGCGTGCTGGGTCGGGTGGCGCGGGGCCCCCTCCTCGGCCGGCTCGCAGGGCCAGGCGCGCTGGCGGAGGCGAACCAGGAGCGCGATCACTCCGAGCAGGTAGGCCCCGACCCCAGCCAGCAGGCACACCTCGGCCAGGAGCCCGGGCGAGAGCCCGCCGAGGAGCGAGACCTGGCCCATGTGGGGGGCGGCCGTCGCGGCCACGCTGCAGGTCCCCAGCACCAGGCCCTGCCAGTAGAGGAGCAGGGTCGAGGGCGAGCGGGCCGGGGGCGGCTTGGCGCCGGCGCTCACGAGCCAGGTTCCAGCTTCAGCCACGTCAGGCGGTAGAGGAGCGGGACGCGCTGGGGGAGGACCTCGACGCGAACCCGGTGCTCGCCCGGGCTCAGCACCCCGAGCGAGAAGCGCTCGGAGCGATAGCCAGGCACCGAGTGCCTCGCCCGCAGCAGCGCGCCGTCGAGGGTGATCGCGACCTCGGCGCAGCGGATCCCGAACGAGGGGGGCGCGGCGTGCGACAGGTCCAGCGTCCAGGGGCCGGCCTCCTCGACCTGAGCCAGGACCTCGATCCAGGAGCCCTGCTCGAAGTGCTCGCCGCGGTCGTCCCCGGGACGGGCGACCTTGAGCTGCAGCCCGCTGACCTCCGGTTGGCGCGAGCGCCAGCGCCTGCGCCGCGGCTTGAACTTCGCCTTGAAGAAGTGCACCGCGCGCGGGTGGTCGGCGACGCGCCCGCTCGGGAGCACGACCGCGCCCTGCAGCGGGGCTGGGGGCGTCGCCCGGCGGAGCTCGGCGAAGCGCTCGGCCAGCTCCTGTCCGGCTTGGCGCGCTCGCTGGGCTCCGTCGGGAGCCCTGCGGGGAGGCAAGGCGGAGAAGGGGCCCCAGCCGACCAGGAGCTGCCGCTCGGGGTCGAAGGTGAGCAGGCAGCCTCGGGCGGCGCCGAGCAGTCGCAGGGGCGAAGCCAGCCCGCGCACCGTGCCGTCGCTCGCGCTGACCAGGACCCCGGGCGGGACCCGCGCCCGGGCGGGCGGCTTGATCTCGCACGCGACCTCGACCTTGCCGTCGCCGTCGAGGTCGACCGGGGTCAGGCGGCGCAGCGGGACCGGGGGGCCGCCCCCGCGCCAGCGGAGCTCGTCGAGCGCGGGCGAGAGGCCGAACAGGTGCGGCTGGAGCTCACCCCCGCTCACGGTCAGCAGATAGACCAGCTCGGGGTCCCCGCCCGCGCCGCGCCGGACGACCGCCGGGGAGATCGGCAGGCCGAGCGGGAGGTCGACGCTGCTCAGCCGCTCCAAGCTCGCGCCGCCGACCGCCGCCCGCTGCGGGGTGCCGTCGTGGGCCACGAGGAGCACCTCCGCCCGTCCCTCGCGGGGCGGGGCCAGGAGCTGCGCGCCGAAGGGGCCGGGGGAGAGCTGGAGCGTGGCGAGCTCGGCGCCCGTGTCCAGGTCGCAGAGGGTCAGCCGCCCCGAGGCGTCGGCGACCAGGACGCGGTCGGGCTGAGGGCCGGAGACCAGGCTCAAGAGCAGGGGGGGGCTCTGGGCGCGCGCCGGGAGCGCCGCGCTCCAGCGCTCGGCGCCCGAGGTGGGGTCCAGGGCGCGCAGGCGCGCGTCCCAGCTCGCGGCGTAGATCGACTGGGGGCCGCAGGCCACCGCGCAGAGCGAGGAGGAGGTGCTCGCCAGCTCGCGCTCCTCGCCGCCGGGCGTCCAGCTGAGCAGGCGTCGATCGCGCACGCGGAGCAGGCGCTGGCGCGGCGCGTCGGCGACCCAGGAGCCGTGGCCGGTGGGCTTGGGGCTCGGCGTGGCTCGCCGCAGGTCGTCCAGCGGGAGCGCGCTCGGGCCGAGCAGCCAGGGCCCGACCACCTGGGCGCTCTCCCACCCGGAGAGCTCGCGCCGCCAGCTCGGCTGGAAGCGCGCTGGCTCGCGCGGGAGCCCTGGCTCCGGCGAGCGCGTGGGCTCTGGCTCGGGGGGGCGAGCGGGCGCGGGCGTCTCACGCGGCGCGGGGCTCGCAGGCGGGGCGCTGCGGCTGGGGGCCGGCGAGGCGCTCGCGGGCGGGGTCGGGTCCCGCGCGACGCTCGGCGCGGGCTGGACGTCGAGCGCGCGTCGCGCGGCGCGCGCGCGCAGGGTCGCGATCAGGGCCAAGCCTCCGCCGAGGAGGAACACCAGCAGCGCGACCCCGACCAGGAGCCAGGGGAGGCCCTCCCCGGCGGCTGCAGGGGCGGCTCGCTTGGGCTGGAGCAGCGCGGCCAGCTCGCCGGCGCTCTCGAAGCGCTGCTCGGGCGCCTTGGCCATGGCGCGCGTGACGGCCTCGGCCACCCAGCCCGGCAGGCTGGGGTCGCTGGCGCGCGGGTCGGGCGGCGGCTCCTGCATGACCTTGACGATCACGTTGTAGGAGGCGGGCGCCTTGAAGGGCGTCTCGGAGGTGAGCGCGAAGTAGAGCAGCGCGCCCAGGCCGTAGACGTCCGTCCGCGGGCCGACCTGGTCGTCGCGTCCGTCGGCTTGCTCGGGCGCCATGTAGTTGGGGGTCCCGCGGACCTCCCCGGTCAGGGACAAGCGCTCCTGCGCGCCGATCTCGGCGGCCGAGGCCCCGCTGACCTTGACCAGGCCGAAGTCCACCAGGACGGGGCGTCCGGTGGCGGCCTCGATCAGGACGTTCTCGGGCTTGAGGTCGCGGTGCAGGACGCCGCGCTGGTGGCAGTACTCGACCGCCTCGGCCACCCGCGCCACGACGTCGAGGGTCCACTCCAGCGGCTGGACCCCGCGGGTCCGGATCAGGTCCTTGAGGGTGTCGCCTTCGATCAGCTCGAAGGCCGCGAACGCCACCCCGGCCTGCTCGCCCACGTCGATCACCTGGGGCAGGCCCGGGTGGTGGAGGTTGGCCAGCACGCTCGTCTCGCGGCGGAAGCGCTCGATCGCGACCGGGTCGCGCTGGTGGATCACCTTCAGCGCCGCGGAGGTCCCCAGGACGCTGTGGCGGGCGCGATAGACCGCTCCCTGCGCGCCCTTGGCGATCTCGCTCTCGATCAAGAAGGGGCCGAGCTGGGGGATCTGGTGCGAGCCGCTGGTAGAGGCTGAGAGCATGCGCAAGCTAATCCCGGTCGGAGCCCCCCAGGTCCCAGCTCCAGGAGAGGGTCCCAGCTCCAGGAGAGGGTCCCAGCTCCAGAGGAGGCTAGTCCTCCTTGGCGGGCTCGTCGTCCTTGGCGTCGTCGTCCTGGGCGGCGTCGTCGTCCTGGGCGGCGTCGCTCTCGCCGACCCCGGGCTGGACGGCCAGGCGCGCCGACTCGGTCGGCATGACGCCCGGCGCGACCTCGGTCCCGTCCACGCCGTCGAAGGCGCCCAGGCCGGGAGCCACGGCCTCCTCCTCGACGCGCTCGATCCCCAGCTCCTGCTCGAGCTCGGCCACGAGCTTGCTGTCCTCGGCGCGCCTGGCGCTCGCGAGCGCGTAGAGCAGCTTGCCCTTCTCGCGCGCGTTCTTGGCCGCCTCGAGCCACTGGCTCTTCTCGACGGGGAGCGAGGCGTTCAGGCGGTTGAGCACGAAGTGCAGCCCCTGCTTGATCGCGTCGTCGCGCATGTCCTTGAGCAGGGCGGTGCGCTTCTCCTTGTCCTGGAGCTTCTCGAAGCACTCCAGCGCGTCGTTGCGGCGGCCGTCGTCGGCGTAGCGCTGACCCAGCTCGGCGTAGTCCTGCGCGCGCTTGGGCTCGCCGTAGAGGATCTCGCGCCGCTCGAGGGCGTCGGGCAAGGCCACTACTCACCCCCCG
>CALDQK010000638.1 GCA_937911525.1 uncultured bacterium | reverse complement strand
TTCTTCTTGGTGGCCTTCTTCTTGGTGGCCTTCTTCTTGGTGGCCTTCTTCTTGGGGGCCTTCTTCTTGGGGGCCTTCTTCTTGGTGGCCTTCTTCTTGGTGGCCTTCTTCTTGGTGGCCTTCTTCTTGGTGGCCTTCTTCTTGGGGGCCTTCTTCTTGGGGGCCTTCTTCTTGGGGACTTCGCGTGCCGATTCGAGTGCAGCTTGCAACTCCACAACTTCGGAGCGCAATCGCATCGGGTCCAGAGGCCTCGCTTTATGATCTACCAGTTCAGCCCCTAGCCGACTGCAAACTCTCTCGGCCACTGCCAGGAGCCTGTCTAGCGTCTCGAGTGGGGAAGGGACTTGACTCAGGCGAAAATACAGGCCCACGTCCGGGAATGTGGCGGGACTGTCCGCGCTCAGGAAGAAGCCAGGCTCACTAAACGGCTCAGCGCCGATTTCTGGCTCTTCCTCCGCTTCATGGAATCCCCAGAACAGGTTCCCATCGCCGTATTCGAGACCTGCCGCCTCTAGTGCTTGCCACCACTCGCAGGCTGAGTGTCGTCCACTGCCTTTCGCTTTCACTACAACCCAAACGCTGCGATCTTCTAAGGCGAGACGCCGTGCAGCACACTCCAGCTTGGTCAGCGCCAGCTTCACCGAAGGCTCAGGCCATAGTCGCGCACCGAACTGGCTCGCTGCACTTCGCAGATCTTCGAAAACTGCTAGCAGGTACCTCTCAGCTTCGTCTTGGGATCGCTCCTTTAGTTGATCCAAGGCGATTGCCCAAGTGAACTCTTCGACAGTGTAAGAGCGGATACCGCTCAAGAATCCCCAGCGCTCCTGCCCGACGGACCAAAAGTAGGGCAACGGCTTTGCACCGTCGTCTTCGTGGTGGAATGCGAAAGGAAGGATCTCCTTTGTTGTCGGGCGCGGAGTTGGCAAATCTGTCTTAACGAAGAAGTACTTCCAGTCCTCTGTGGTGATCGCTCCCGGAGCGCTGTGTTCACTGCGGGCCATAGGTCTTGTCCGCGTGTCGCCTAGGCGTCATGACCCGTATATTGCCTAAGTCATATACTCCTCCGCCGTCTGCTATGTCTCTGGTATGGTCCAGATTCAGACTGTTCGCCCCTCGGCCCATCCTCGCATCTGCGGCATGTTGGGGAACTCGAGGGGCCAGAGCCGGACGCTTGGCGATTCGCCCTTGGCTCGACCTCGAGAACTGGTCTCGAATCCCAGGAATCTCATCGACAGCTTTCCAGAACTCTTGCCGGAAGTCCTGCCAATTCTTGAACTTCCTCCCTCGGAGTTTTCGCGCTACAGGTTCCGGGATTCTCGCAACACCGTGGCGCTTGAGGGTTGCATTGAAGCGAGCACCTGTCGGCAGATTGGTACCTCCTGTCGCTACTCCCGGTGTGTTTCGTGCAGTGTCAGCAGCGCCGCCTCCGCAGTTCTTCGAGGTATTGTGGACCCAAGCGCCTTGGGCGAAATAGGTGTGCCAGTCCTGAACCTCAAAGTTGTAAGTTCTGGCTTGGCGAGTCTCTAGCTGAACGCTCTCGACCCGAAGGACTTCGCCTCGCCTTCCGTAGAGCAGGTCCCCTCGCGCCAAGGCCCCTGCAAACACCCAATCACGCCCTCGGACTGCGAATGGGTGACCAGGCGTGCATTCAATGACGAGTGTTTCTGCTCCTTCGTCAGGGAGTTCGGTAGCCCCCCCTTCAGCGTCGTCTTCTCCGCCCCCGCGTGCCTCCTGGCTCCGTATCTCGCCACGGCCACGAACGCGCGGAACTGGTTTCGCGCTGGGATCCACCTTCTTGACCCGCAAAACGACGACCTTGTCAGTCGTGTTTCGGAACACGCGGACTACGCGCTTCAGGCCAACCTCGCCAGTGGCCTGGTTCCGCGAGTAGACGAAGTCACCCTCCTTGATCTCTTCGACAGGCGCTTCACCGTCTGCAGTGTCAATCGGGGTGCCGGCCAAGAAGCAGTTCTCCAGGGGCCCCATGGCCTTCGACACTCCGAATGCAGCCGCAGTCGCAGCAGCCTTCTTAGCGCATGGCGACATCCGCTTCAGGACGTCCCCCATCCCCATGCGCTCGGCTAGGCGCTTGACAGCCTTGCCACCAAGCCCCATGACCTTCCCCATCGCCGCATTGACAATGAGATCTCGGATCGCCTGCTTGGCGGCGTCCATGAGGAACTCTTTGATATCGAACTCAGCGCCACACTCGATCATCCTGCGAATGTGCTTCACGGCTGTCCGAAGCACTGAACCCACGAGGCTTGACACGATCATTGCCACTGGCGGCGGCGCGGGCGGCACTCCGCAGGTCAACGCCCCGCTGATAAAGCCCTCCACAAAACCGATTCCGGCTTCGATCGAGGCGTCCGTCATGGACCCCCCGCTGGCGAGCGTGCCAAGAGCGCTCGTGACTGCTGAGAACAAGCCTGAGCCCACTCCGGCGACGGCCCGCTCGACCACATTGCCTGAGGGATCCACCATGTTCAGCGGGTTGCCGCCGACGTACTGGTAGGGGTTCATTCCCTCAGCAAAGCCAACGGAATCCACCGAGAGGAAGCGACCAAGAGTGGGGTCGTAGTAGCGATTGCGGTATTGGAATAGCCCAGTTTCTGCGTCGAAGTAGCGACCAGTAAACGTGAACGGGTTGTCGAACTGAGAGGCTGCCGCGATCGAGGTGACGTCGGAGGCGTCGAACTGGACGCTCGCGTTGCTCCCAGCGGGTCGAATCCGCTCCTGCAACCCGTAGGGGTCGTACTGGTAGGCCTCTACGACGTGGGCGCCAGGGTCAGGACCGCTGGCTGACGCAGTGTCTGTGAGCGCGAACACGGACCCGAGAGTGTTTCGGGCATAGAAGAGCCTGTGGACGCTGCGCGTCCCTGAGCTCGTTTGGAGCGTGGTGAGGTTGCTGGCGTCGAGGGCGGCGCTGCCCGCCCCGGCCACGTAGCGGTCGATCGTGCACGGCTCGTCGATGGTCAGGCCGTAGGTGAACTGCCGCATCAGCGTGAACTGCGTTGCCGCGGGCCCGCGGAACAGCTCCTCCAGGATCTGGCCGCCGTCGTGAAAGAAGAGCGTCGTCCCCTGGAGGTTGGGGTCGCTGGCAGCCGCCGTGACCTCCTTGCTGACACGCCGCCCTTGGGCGTCGTAGCTGTAGCGGGCTACGACGACGCCGCCCGTCGTCTCCACTCGGACCAAGCGATTGAAGCCGTCCCAGCGATACACGAAGCGACCGTCGTCGACGAGGTTCCCGTTGGGGTCGTCCAGGTACTTCGTCGTGACCGTTGAGGACCCGCTCGAGTCCGTAGTCGTCCTGGACTCCTGGGTGTATTCGTGCCGCGGCGACGTCGACCGAGAGAACGCGACCGTCGTGGTCCCGCTCGCCTCGACCTTGCTCTCACTGCCCGAGCGCCAGGAGCCTTCGCCGTCGAGCTGCCAGGCCTGCGTGCGGACCACGCTGCTGATCGAAGGCCGCTTGTCGGCGGCCTCGGTCACCGCTTGCTGCCCAAGAGCGAAGGTCCCGAGCGTGCCACGCTCGAAGTTCGTCAGGCGGTACGCCGAGTCGAAGCTCCAGCGCTCTGACTGATCAGGGTCGTGGAGCTTGCGCTCGAAGACCCGGTTGCTGACAGCGTCGTAGCCCTGGTCGAAGCCCACGACTTGGCTGTTGTTGGCGCGCAGGCAGCGGCGCTGGACGGGGCGCCGGAGCCGGTCATAGCCCACGTCCTTGGTGCCCGCGTCGTCCAGGTAGGTCAGGCGCGTGCCGTTCCCATGCGAAGCCTCGAGGACGCGCCCCCCCATGTAGCGGAAGCTCGCGATCAGCCCAGCCCCGCCGCCCGCGTCTTGGATCCGCGTGACCCGGTCCAGCTCGTCATGGGTTCGCTGGAGCGTCCGCCCGTTGGGGTAGACGAGCTGGGCCTGCTCGTTCAAGAACTGCCAGCCATAGCTGACGGTCCGTGTCGTCGTTCCGATCGTCTGCGCTTCGGCGACCACCCGCGAGAGCGAATCGTATGTGAGGGAGCACCTGGAGTCGTCAGCCGCAGTGCCTGGGTCGTTGTTGTCGGTCAGCTCCACGAGGCGGCTGAGGCCGTCGTAAGCGAAGGTCTGCAGGGTGGTCCCCGCCACGGCCGTCGTCCTGACCTGCGTGGCGTTGAGTGGGTCGCTTGTCGGGCTGTCGTCAGCTCGCACACTCGCAGCCCGAGCGACGGCCACTTGGAGCGGGCGGTTCAACGAGTCGTACGCCGTTGTAAAGGTGGATCCGTTGGCGTCGGTCCGCTGGGTGACCTTGTCGTCTCGGTCGTAGGCGTAGGTCTCGACGGTGCCTGTGGGGTAGCTGACCCTGCGCAGGCGGTCGTGGGCGTCGTACACATAGACGGTCTCGTTTCCGAGGTCGTCTGTGAGCCGGGTCAAGTTCCCGTTGTCGTCGTACTCCAGCTGCAGGCGGATCTGGCCGTCCGCGTTCGCCGGGTTCGCGAGATCGAGCGCCGAGAGGTGCCCGCGTCCCGTGAGGCGCAGGTCGCGGACCGACTCCACCAGGCGATTTGCCCCGTCATGAGTGAAGCGGACCACGTTCCCCAACGGATCGAGGGTGTGGGTGAGGTTGTCCCTGCTATCGAAACCTGAGCGCGCCTCGTTTCCGAGGTTGTCCACGCCTCGCGTTCGCCGATCCATGGCGTCGTAGAAGTAGAAGTTGACGACCAGCTCGTCCGCGATCGGCGCCGTTCGGTTCGAGTCAATGTCGCGCTCGACCTTCTTGATCAGGTTGCTGTTGGCGTCGTAGGTGAAGGTCGTCTCATTGCCGATCGCGTCACGGGCCTTCAATACCCGGTCCGCACCGTCGTAAACGATCAGGTCTAGGTCGTCGTCGTCGTCGCGAGCAGCGACCTTGCGCCCCATACGGTCGAAGCTGAAGCGCACCGAGATCGCCTGGCCAGCCGGGGACAGCGGCCCTTCGGTCCCTAGCACAACACCCCCGGGCACCGTCGTGCCCGCTGCGAAGAACAGGCGCTTGTCCTCTTGGTAGGCGCGAGCCTGCTCGTCGAAGCGGACGAAGGTCTCACTGAGCACGACGTTGCTGCCCGTCCCCTGCCGGACCTGCCCCAGCGTGACTTGGCGGATCATGTTCCCGCGAGCGTCGTGGTAGTGGACGGTCTCGTTCCCGAGCGGATCGATCGTGCGCTTTAGCCGCCCGAAGCCGTCGTACTCGATCCGCACCACGTCCCCGCCCTCAGCGTCGGTGTTCTCGCGCTGGCTGCGGTTGGCGTCGTACGCGTAGGCGACGGTGGACACCTCGCCTGGGACGCTCCCAGCTCCGAGCCCTGTGCTCACCGTCAGCACCTGATCCCGCGCGTCGTAGGTCCGCGAGGTCTGGTTTCCGCGAGCGTGGGTCGTGACCAGCGGGTTCTGGTTGGGGTCTCGGGTGAGCGAGGACACGAGGTCCTGCGCGGGGTCACCGGGCTTCAGGCGGGCGTCCTGCGTGCTCTGGATCACGTTGTCAAGAATGTTGTAGGTCGTCGTGTGGACGAAGAACCCGTTCGAAGCTCCCATGAGGACGTTGTTCTGGGCGTCATGAACCGGGCCGCCCCACGGCGCGGTCTTCGCGCGGCGATCCTCCACGTGGACCTCGACCACGTTGTCGTTTGCGTCGAACACGTAGCGCGTCTCGAACCGATAGGGCGCGCGCGAGAACGACTGCACGACCTGATCGAGCTCGTTGAGGGTCGTGGTGCTCGTGTTCCCGCGGGAGTCGGTGATCGAGGTCTGCGCCCCTCGCCGGTTGTACGTGAACTGGGTCTTGAGGTTCGTGGCTGACGCCGCGCCCGCGCGCCTGCGGCTGGCGTGCTTGGGCGTGGCTAGGGGCAGGAGCGTGTCGACGACCACCTCCTTGAGGTGCCCACCCGTGTTCGGGTCTGCGCCGGGGCGCAGCACGTCAGCCGCCCCGCCGGTGGCCCCTGTCGGGTTGGTCGCCGCGAAGTAGACGAAGGCCGTCGTGTTGCCTTCGGCGTTCGTGGTCGCCGTGGGCTGCCCGAAGGTGTTGTAGATCGTGGTCGTGTAGCTCTCTTGGAGCGCGGCCCCCTGGTAGCCGCCGTGGGTCACCTGCTCGTCGACGAGGGTCACCCGCGGCGCGAGGACCAGGAGGTGATCGCCCACGACCCGATCCGTGACGCCGTCCTCGTTGAAGTCGGTCGGGTCCGCCAAGGTCGAGGGGAGCTCGGGCGGGACCACGCTCACGGTCCGCCCGGTGAGCGACTGGATCGCGGCCTCGATCTGCGGGATCACCCGGCTCGGGTTGCGGTCGAGGAGCCCCGTGACGAAGGCGGGGGTCGTGCCCAGCTTGGTCGCCAGCCGGTTGATCTGCTGGGCGCGGTCGCCCTCCTCGTAGTCGAAGAAGATCCGGCTCGCGTAGCGCTGAGACTGCGGGATCCCGCTGGGGAGCACCGTGCCGAGCTCCGCCGCGGTCGCGAAGGCGCGCGGCTCGAACTGGATACACGGCTGATTGTAGACGTTGTCCCAGACAGCGGCCTGGATCAGGAACTCCTGGTCGTTCTCGATCGTGTAGCCGCCCTCGGCGTCCGTGCCGGTCGCCGGGATCACGAGCGTGACGATCGCGTTCGCGGTCAGGCGCGCGTCGAAGACCGCGCCGCCCCCGCTGGGCAGCGGGACCATGCCGTCGTCGTAGACCCGGACGGTCGCGCTCCCCCGGGGGAGCGTGTGGCGGATCACCTGGTTGTTGCGGTCGTGGAGGGTGTGGGTCTCGAAGACCTTCCCGCCGCCCACGAACTCCCGCTTCACGGTCACGGCGCTCTGGCCGTTGATCCCGTACTCGGTCAGGTTGCCGTTGCGGTCAGTGACCTGCGTCTTGCGCACGATCGCGTCGTGCGTCGCGGTCGCTGGCTCCTCCGCCGAGGGCCCGGTGAGGTAGTTGTAGGTGACCGTGCCCGAGCCCCAAAACTCCGTCTTCACGCGGTCCAAGGCGTCATAGGTCACGCGCGTGACCTCGGTCCCGACGGGCGTGCCGTCCGTCGCGCCCTGCTCGGAGCCCGTGACGTTCTGGTTGGGGCGAATGATCTTCTCGAGGTTGTGGTTGAGCTCCGGCACGCCTTGACCGCTGAGGTAGGTGTAGCGCTCGGTCTTGCCGTTGGGGAACTGGTTGAAGGCTGGCGTCAGGACGCGCGGCGACGTCACGGACTCCAGGTCCCCGTTGCTCGTGTAGGTGTAGGTGACCTGACGCCCGGTGAAGTCGATCAGGTGGCGCAGCCGCGGACCCCCGCCAATGTTGCCGGGGTAGTAGACGTAGCGGATATCGCGCCCGAGGGTGTCGCGGACCTTGGTGAGCAGGTCGCGCGACTCGCTGGGGTCGCCCGCGGTCCCGTAGAAGAACTCCATGGTGTTGCCGTGGAGGTCCACGACCCGCGTCAAGTGGCCCACGTTGTCGAAGAAGCGCGCGGTGCCGTCGCGATCGAGGATCCGGAACACGCCTGGCGTGATCTCGCGGAGCTCGGCGAAGAGCTGGGCCGGCGTTTCGAAGCCGTTGTTGGGGGCGGCCCCGAAGGCCGAGGCAATGCTCGTCCCGCCCTCGATCAGCACTCGGCTGCGGTTCGCGGCGTTGCCCGGGTCTAGCTGGGGGAGCCGCGTGTTGAAGTTGAAGTCCCACCCGTAGCCCTGGCTGGTGTCGCGGTCGCTGCGCGAGCGGTAGGTGCGGATATGGCGGAAGTCCATGCCCCGGCCGGGGATCACCATGTCGACGCGCGTGAGGGTCAGCTCTCCGCGCCCGAGGTCGACCGGGTCCGCGCTGTCGTTCGTGTCGCCGTAGGGGCTGCCCTTGGCGTCGCCTGCGGACAAGCCCGCCGGGTCGCCCGGGTTGCAGTTGCGGGGCGGCTTCTCGCCGTAGTCGTCGCCGAAGAGGATCGTCGCCGTGCGGAAGCACGCGGGCTCCGCGACGTTGAAGCAGCGCAGCTTGAACTCCCGCTTGCCGCCGATTTCGTCCAAGGCGGTGAGGTCGACCGTGATCCGATTGCCGGCTTGCGTGACCGTGAACGCGATCGCCCCGGACTCCGCGCTGTCGAGGGCCTGGTCTGCGTCCTCGCCCTTCTTGAGGTCCACGTCGAAGTCGCAGCCTGCGATCCGCTGCGGCTTGAGCCGGAACACGACCTGGCCGCGCGGCTGGTTCTTCTTGGAGAGGCAGTTGTTGGGGAGGGGCTTCTCGACCTCGACGCCGACGACGGTCGTGGTGTCCGAGCCGCAACCCTGCAGCGTCCCGCAGATCGCCGTGCGCGCCTCAACGCGGGACCCGTTGAGCGTGTCGTCCGCCATGCCCGCGCCGGAGACGACGTTCTGGGTCACGACGTCGCCAGGGTTCATGGTGATCGTGTGGGCCAGCCCGCCGCCCATGAGGACGTTGCCGGAGGTGACCGCGAAGGTCCACTCGAAGGTCCGCCCCGCGTCCCACCCGCCCGTCGGGGCCATGCGGAACGTGTAGGGGAGGGTCTGCACGCTCTCGCACACGCACTCCGGGAGGGTCAGCGTGCCTTGGAGCACGGTGAAGTCGTCCCGAGCGAGCTCCTGGATCACGCCGCCGCAGTCGCGCTTGAGGACGACCTCCTGGTCGTCGGCTGACCCAGACGGACCTGTGAAGCCGGTGGCGGCGACGGCCGTCTCCTCGCCCACGGCCTGCGGGCTCCCGCCGGGCGTGAGCGTTCCCCCGATCGTGCTCGCGTACTCCAGCGTGAAGGGCTTGGCGCCGGGGCACTTGTCCTTGATCGACGGGTCGATCTTGATCGCAATGGGCACCTGGGTGGACGGGTTCGCGCAACCGAGGTCGTCGTCGTCGCCCGGGGAGCCGCAGATCTCGAGGGAGACCAGCGGGACGGTAATGTCCTCGCAGCGGCTGAGCAGGCACTTGCCTGGGATCGGGGTCGGCGGGGCGGCCGCGACCGACACCAAGGGCGGCGAGGGGACCTGGGGCGAGCTGCCCGTGACAGGACGGCTGGAGCGCTGGGGGGTGCTCGCCTCGTCAGGGCAGGGGGTGTCGAGGATCTTGACCCGCAGGTTCACGGCGGTGTCGAAGGCGGCCCCGCTCTTGGACGTGCCCACCATGTAGACCTTGCGGGCCAGGGGATGGTTGGCTGGGCAAGGCGAGGGCTGCTTCCGCGTCGTGGAGTGCGTCGCGCCCGGACCCGGGGAGCGCGTGCGGGTCGCGTTCTCGGGCTGGGCGGGAGCCTCGCTCAGCGCTCCGCAGTGCGCGGGCGGGATCGCCTGGACGTTGGGGAGCAGCAGCGAGCCGCTCGCGCCGCTCATGTCGGACGAGAGCGAGAACGCGACCGCCCCACCTCCCGACTGGTCGACGCAAATGTCGTAGGTGCAGCCAGACGGCCCGATCAGGCACACGTTGAGCTCGGTGGGCACGGCTGGATTCGTGCCCACGGGCAGCGGCACGAGGTCGTCGCAAGGATCCGGCGTGGCGCAGACCTGCGAGCGGATCCCGAGGACCGTGGCCTCGACCGTGGGGGGGCACGGCTTGTTGAGGCAAGGGAACTCCTCGCCTGCGCCCTGCGCGGAGAAGCCTCCGCCGCCTACCGAGATCGCGGTGCTCGACCCGACTGAGAGCGAGATCTTGACGTCGCCCTTCTCGCAGCTCTCGCGCAGACCCCAGAAGGGGATCTTGAACTTCGCGCCCCCGCAGCCGGAGACCTTGACCACGAGGTCTTCTTCGCAGGGCTGGAAGCTCGCCTTTCCGCCGCCCGTGTTCTGGATCCGCACCTCGACGGGTACGCAGCACTCCTCGTCCCCGTCGAGCTGAATCACGAGGGTGTTCGGCTCCTTGCACTGCTTCTTCTCACCTGGGCAGGGGACGTTGCCGAACTCGGCGAGGGTGTCGTTCTGGTCTGAGGTGACCACCACGTCGTCGCTGGTCTTGTCCTTGTCGCAGATCCAGATCTGCCCCCCCAGCAGGCAGGTGCACGCCTCGTCGCAGGGCTCCCCGCTCAGCGGAGGCGGAGGAATGGAGATCGTGGTCCCGAGGAAGGGGACCACGAACTGGAACCCGCTCGTGAAGAAGCCCGCGGCCGAGCGGGGAATCAGGAACGCCCGCACGCAGGCCTCGTCGGAGACCGGGCCGACCGGGATCAGGGCCTCCTTGATCCGGTAGGGGCTCGTGTTGCAGGAGTTGAGCAGGACCTTTCGCCGCTTGCCGTTGTCGAACACGAAGTGCTCGGTGGTCTCCAGCACGACCAGGCAGCACGGGTCAGGCTCCTGGGCCCAGATCGCCTCGGACGGGAACTCGTCAATGTAGATCTGGAGCTCAGGCGTGTTGTGGACGTAGGTCCCCGAGACCCACGTGTAGCAAGCCGGGTTCTTGGCGTACTTGCCCATGTCACCGCCCGCCGCGGCGATCCCGGCGCTGATCGCGCCGCGGTCGAGCAGCAGGGGCTGACCGCTGTTGATCTCAATGTCCACGCAGCGCGCGCTCGTCACGAGCGGGCAGAAGGTCTCGTTGCCGTCGAAGTCGGTGACCTTCATGACGACGCCGATCAGCGTCTCGCCGCTGGTCGTGCGCACCTTGGACTTGAAGGTCATGGGGCGCAAAGGCTCAGTCGAGGACGGGTTGGTGACGGTGATCCTGGAGTTGCCGGCGTTGGTGGTGACCGTGGGCTGAGCCGGCGCGTTGCTCTGGGGCTCGCTCGTGAACAGCGAGCCGAAGCCGCACACGCCGGGGTTCGGGTCCACGAAGGGGCCCTTGTCGTCAATGAAGATCTCGCGCTTCCCCGTGGCTGGATTGAACGTCCCGTGCAGGTGCCGCGTGGGGCAGGCGTCAGGGTCAGCGGCGATCCCGCCCACGATCCGGCTGAGCGCGATCTCAGAGCCCGCGGGGAACTCCGCGGACAGGGTGGTGTCGAGGCGCACGAACTCCTCGGGCTGCACCGGGTCGCCCGCCAGGTCCGTGGGCTGGGGCGTTGAGATCGTGATCCCGTGCCCGGAGAGGTCGCCCGGCTGGAAGCCCGGCGCGCACACCGCCTCGAGCCAATCCTCGGGGCCTGACTGGCTGCCGAGGGCGTTGATCGCGACGGTGATCAGCTCCACCTTCTCCGCGAGGACGCCCTCGGGAATATGCAGGGCCAGCTCGCTCTCGCCGCCCTTGCAGGGGCAGTCGAGCGAGAAGAGCGGCAGGCTGCCGCCGCCTGGTGGAGGCGTCGGGGGAGGGGGGGGCGGAGGCGGCGGGGGCTCACCGCCGCCCCCGCCGCCGCCCGAGGGGTTGCCCTGCTGGGGCGACTTCTTGAAGGGGTCCTTGGCGTAGAGGTTGGTGAAGCTGACCAGCTTGTTCGCGCCAGGCGCGGGGGTCGTCTCGATCCGGATCGTGTGCCGCCCGCCGTTGGTCTCGAGCGTGGCCGTCGAGATCCGGAACAGCCCCGCAGCGTCGGAGACGAGCGTGAGCACGAAGGCGCCGCCGCCCGTCCCGGGCCCAGTCAAGCGCGCGGACGGCGCGACGAAGGCGATCGCGTCGTCGCGCACCTCGTTGGCGTCGTCCGGCGCGATCGCAGACGCCCCGCCCAGCACGAGCGCGCTACCGAGCGTCCGCTCGTAGCCAGAGTTGCGCGTGAGCGCGGTGACCGTGTATCCGGTCGCGCGGTCAGCCCCTGAGAACGCCGCGGTGGCGAAGAAGCGCGAGTTGGTCTGCACGCCCAGGTCGTCGCGCGAGTAGAAGAGCGCGTCGCCGCGGTCGTTGGTCAGCAGGATCCGGTCGAGCCCGCTCGAGGGCAGCGCGCTGGGCACCCGCGCGAGCCCGAAGTAGCTGCCGCCGAAGCTCTTGACCGCGGGGTCGGTGCTGTCGCCCGAGAAGTCCGAGAGGCTGAACGAGACCTCGGGGTCGAAGATCGCCGCGCCGTTGTCGCCGACCACGAGGACCTTCCCCTGGTCTTGGTCGCGCTCGTCGCGCGCCAGCCCCACGGCGGCGCGCGCCAGGAGGGGCGTCCCTGCCGCGACCTCGGGGAGCTGCTGCAGCGGCGTGACGCTGGAGCCCGAGACGTCGAGCGAGAGGACAGTCGTGGGCGGCGAGGCGCCTGCCCCGCCGATCACGAGCACCTTCTGGTCGTGGGCACTCCCCCGCTTCTGGAACACGACCAGCGCGGGCCGCACGCGGTCCTCGTCAGGCAGGTCGAAGCTCGACACCGACGCGCCGGTGGGCCCGAGGAGCTCGGCGCGACGCACCCGCGTCCCGGTGGCGTCCAGGCCGCCGACGAGGAGCACACCGCTGCCGAAGGGGATCGCGGAGTGGCTGTGCCGCGGGAACGCCGCCTGCGGCGCCGGGGCGTCGGTGAGCGCCCCCGTCGAGGGGTCGTAGATCTGCGAGGGCACGATCGCGCCGGCGCTGTCCACGCCGCCCACGATCAAGACCGTGCCGTTCTGCAGAAGCGTCGCCGTGTGGTCCTTGCGCGGGCGCTGCCCCGCCAGCCCTTGCGTCGCGCAGGCGTTGAAGTCGATCACCAGCGCCGTGGGGGCGAGGTTGGCCTGCGCGGTGTTCGAGGCCGTGGCGCCGTGCTTGGTCGAGCCGCCCACGATCAGCGCCTTGCCCGGCTCGAAGAGGGTCGTGGTGTGGAAGGCGCGGGCGGCAGCCACGGGTCCGCCGAAGTTGGCGGGGATCGGCTGCGAGAACTGGTCCGTGCGCTGGGGGAGCTTGGCCTGCGGCGGCCGAGAGGCTGGCCGGGGCGAACCATCGCTGGGGCTCACGGAGTTCAGGTTGTAGACACGCGCGACCACGCCGGACACGGGGCGGTCGCACGCGTCGCGGACCTGGTAGAGCAGCTCGCCGACCGTCCCGCCAGCGGGCGCGATCATGTCCTGGTCGTGGAGGCGGAGCAGCTGGGTGGGCTCGCCCGCAGACCCGGCGGGCTCCACCCGGAGGGCCACGGACGCGCCGTTGACTTCGTAGTCCCCCGCGTCAGGTCCTGCGAGGGAGAGCTGGACGCGTGTGTCGCCGCACTGGGTGCCTGCGACCGGAATGAACTGCGCTGTGCCGTCCGGCTGGGTGTTGAGGACGAGGGAGGGCTGCCCGCCGAAGGCCGCCAGGGGCTCCTCGATCCGCGCACGGATCGGGAGGTTCGGGACGGGTTGGCCCTGGGCGTTGGTCGCGAGGACCACGATCGGCGGGAGCACGGGGTTGCCGGTCGTGCCCGCGACGGAGCGGAGCGTGGGCGTCAGCGTGATCTGGTCGGCCACGATCCGCAGGTCACGCGTCAGCGTGGTCTGCCGGCGGTCGCGCTCGCAGACCGCGCGCAGGCTGAGGTAGCCCGGCTCGGAGCCGACGTCGATCCGCTGAGAGGTGGCGACGCCGGAGGCGTCCGTGACGGCTTGGACTTGCCAGGTGTGGCCGGTGGGGTTGCCGTCGGTGAACTCCGCCGTGACGGCGTCCTCGCCCATGGTGTAGAGCTCGAAGAACACCGTCACGCCCGCGAGGGTCACTGGTTGTCCTTCGAGGTCGATCAGCTGCACGCTGACCGGGGGGAGCGAGCCGTCCTTGCGCACGACGATCGGGCGGTTCTCGCCGCCAGGCTCGGCGGGGGTCCAGGCGATCGTGGGGTGCAAGGAGACGAAGGTCGGCTGAACC
>CALDQK010000637.1 GCA_937911525.1 uncultured bacterium | reverse complement strand
CCTCGGTCGTCGGACCTCGGTCGTCGGACTCGGGCCTCGGTCGTCGGACTCGGACCTCGGTCGTGGGACTCGGGCCTCGGTCGCCGGACTCGGACCTCGGTCGTCGAACTCGGACTCGGACCCGGACCCGGTCCTCGGACTACTCCCGCCCGCCGAGCGCCTTCAGGAGCATCGCGCCCTTGCGGTCGACCTCGTCGGCCGCCTGCGGGCCGCCGCTGCTCGTCCCCGCGAACACGAGCGTGATCGCGCCGCCGTCGAGGTCCTCGCCCGCTCGCAAGCCGAGCTGGTGGGCCAGGGCCTGGCTGGCCTCGCCGATCCGACCCGCGCTGCCGACGGGCACGCAGTAGCCGTAGGCGACGCGGCCGCGCACGATCACGCAGGCCAGGTCGTAGGGCTTGAAGCCCGGGGCGTGCTTGGCGAAGTCGCTGGGGACGACCACGAAGGGGACGCGCGCGGCGTCGAGGCCCTCGGCGGCCTGGGTGCGGA
The DNA here is from genome assembly GCA_937911525.1 of uncultured bacterium. Classification (GTDB taxonomy): domain Bacteria; phylum Planctomycetota; class J058; order J058; family J058; genus NORP233. Next base: position 2,427 of record CALDQK010000637.1, on the reverse strand, counting down.
TCGTCAGCTTGCTCTCGTAGAGCAGGGGCCGGGGCTTGCCCTGGTGGGCGGGGTCGCTCGAGGCGGGCCACTGGTAGAGGCCGGCGTCCTTCTGGCGGCTGGTGTGCCGACCCAGGAGCGCGATCCGCGGCAGGAAGAGCGGCTGGATCGTGCCGAGGGGGTGGCTGACCGAGATCGACTGCATCAGCGCGGCCCAGGTCTGGGCGTCGGTCTTTCCGCTGCTGCTCTGGAAGCTGCTCTGCTGGAAGTCGGCCAGGGCGCTCATCGTCAGCCCGTCCATGACGCCGTTCACGAAGATCTCGGGCTGGCGAGCGCGCCGGCGCACGTCGTTGAGCAGGGTCTGGAAGATCCGCACCTCGCTGCCCTGATCGCCCTCCTCGAGGGTCGGCAGCTCGGCCGAGAGGCCGCTGCCCGGAGCCACGATCGACTCGCCGCCGAGGGTCAGCGCGGGGGCCGCGTTACCGCCGCCCCGGCTGCCGGCGCCGAAGATCGAGCCGCCCCGTCGCTGGCGGTTGGTGGCCGAGGTGCCGCGGTCGTTGCTGCGCAGCGCCTGGAGGGTCGCCTGGTCGACGACGCCGTCCTCGCGAATCGGCGCGAGGCCCATGGCCTTGCGCCGCATGTTGACCTTCTCCTGCAGGCGCTTGATCGCCTCGCCGCGCTGGCCGAGGGTCAGGGTCGAGGTCACGCCGCCGGCCAGACCGTGGTTGTGGTCCGCCTTGTCCTGGCGCTGGGTGTCCTGGGGGGTGCGCAGGTCGACCGGCGCCTTGGCCGCGTCGACCTTGCCGCTGGTCGCCAGGGGCGCGTAGACCCAGCCGATCTTGTCGCCGCGGAAGCGGATCTTGATCCAGGAGCCCTCGCCCCCGATCCGCACGTAGCGCTGGTCGGTCCCGATCGAGCCCAGGCGCGCGGCGCCCGCCGAGGGGCTGGCCTTGACGCTCATGCCCGCGACCTTGGCGCCGATTCCCAGCACCGAGCTCTCGGCCGGCTTGACCGAGCTCCAGGGGAGCCACACCGAGCCGCCGGCGAAGTCGACCCGCAGGCGGCCGTCTCGCTCCTGGCGGGCCACGTAGACCTCACCCTCGTTGAGGACCCCGATCAGGCGGCCCTGGGCGCGGACCTTCGTCGCGCGGGTGATCTCGACGGCCCCCGGATCCGCCTCGGCCTCGACGGCGACGAGCAGCGTAAACGCGAGCAGGAGCGTAGTTCCGAATCCCTTCACGACCTCTCTCCTTCACCTGGAATAGACCCAAGTCGCGAACCATGCAGCATTTCGCCCTAAGTCCTTTCAGCTCAGGGGCGCCGGGGAGGGATCCGTTTCCTTTGCCCCCTCGGGAGCGGGGACGGTCGTCTACCGCGTGAACAGGAGGGAGCTACCTGCCCGCGGCCGCCTTGGCGGCCTCCCACGCGGCGCGGTAGGCCTCGCGACGCGCGACCGGTCGCCAGCGCTCCAGCCCGACGAGCTGACGCTCGCGGATCGTCCGCACGCGCGCCCGGGCCGTGGCCTTGTCGAGCAGCTCGACCGTGCGGGCGTTGGTCGGGTCGTAGCCGGCCTGCACCAGCAGGTCGCGCTGGTTCTCGGGGGAGACCGCGTAGTCGACCCAGGCCTGCGCAGCCGCGAGGCGCTCGCCCTCGAGGTGGGCGCCGATCATCCAGGAGTCGATCCACTGCGCGGAGCCGCGCTCGGGCACGACCCGCTCCACGGCGTGGCCCGTGCGCTCGAGCTTCCAGCTGAGGATCCCCCAGTCGTCGGCGGCGATCACCTCGCCCGCTCGCAGCCAGCCGAGCACCTCGTCCGGCTCGCGCCACAGGCGGCAGCCGTTGCGCAGCAAGGCCACGAGGTGCTCGCGCACCTCGGCGAGGTCCGCGTCGCTGAGGTCGAACACGTTGCGCTTGCCGTGCGCGAGCGCGGTCAGGGTCACGGCCCACACCGCGTCGTCCCAGATCGCGACCCGCCCGCGCTGCTCGGGGTCCCAGAGCTGGCTCCAGCGGCGGAGCGGGGGGCGCTCGCCGACCGTGATCAGCCACATGGGTCCGCTGGCGTAGCACACCCCGTAGCCCTGGCCGCCGCTCTGGAGGAAGGGCGGGTGGCGGAAGGCCGGCAGGAGCTCGCCGCTGCGAGCGGCGCTGAAGGGCTGGACCAGCCCCTCCTGGATCAGGAGGGGCGCCATGTCGCAGGAGGGCGCGACCAGGTCGACCTCGGCCTCTCGCAGGAGGCGCGGATACTCGTCGTTGCTCGCGACGGTCACCGTCTGGGTCACGACCACCGCCACGCCGGTCCGCTCCTGGTAGAGGCGGGCGAAGGCGCGCGTGAAGTTCGCGGCGGCGTAGCGCGGCCAGGCCGCGACCCGCAGCACGAGCGGCTCTTGGGCCTGCGCGCTCGGCTCGCGCGCGGGGGGCGGGGCGGGGACGCCGAGCGGGATCGCGGGG
>CALDQK010000636.1 GCA_937911525.1 uncultured bacterium | reverse complement strand
GTACTCAGCCTGAAACAGATTCAGATCACCTTCGACCCCGGCACTTCTGAGGCGGCCGCGCAGCAGCGGGCCACCAACACGCAGGTGTTGCTCGGTCACGGCGAGGAGCGAGCAGGGCGAGGTCGTGTGGGGCGTGTGGTTCAAGGTCGCGATCGGGCTCATGGGTCTTCCTCCTGGTGCGCTGCTCCCAAACAAGTCGCGCGCCAATCCCCGGGGCCCGAAGCGACGGGCGGAAGCAGAGCCGGCCCCGGGTCGGAACGACCCAGGCGGGTCAGCTCGACACGTCCCTGCGCTTCCCTCGAGCCGAGGTCGCGGTCGCTGCGCAGCGGCACGCTGGGTGCTACGCCCCAGCGCAATCCAAGGAGGACTCCCATGAAGGCACTCGCGACCCCCGAACCCCGCAGCGCCCTGCTCGACCTGGCCAGCGAGGCCATGGGGCGGCCCCGGATCCTGCTCGCCGAAGACGACGAAGAGCTGCGCCTCGTCCTGACCGAGGTGCTCGAGGAGGCGGGCTACGAGGTCGAGCTCGCAGAGGACGGCCGCGAGCTGCTGCGCCGGCTCGCGGAGTCCTTCGTGAGCGGCGAGGGGGTCGACCTCGTGCTCTCCGACGTGCGCATGCCGGGCATGACCGGCCTCGACGCGCTGGAGGCGCTCCGCGACGAGGACTGGGTCACGCCGGTCCTGTTCATGACCGCCTTTGGCGACGCGGCGACCCACGAGGAGGCGCGGCGGCTGGGCGCCTGGGTGCTCGACAAGCCCTTCGACGTGGATGAGCTGGTCGACATCGTGACCGGGATCGTTCCGCCCGCGCGCTACGACCAGGGGTGGCGCTGAAGGCGACCGGCTGACGAGCTTCAGTCGGCCAAGCCCTGCAGCGAGTGGCGCAGGCCCCCCACCTTGGGCCACCGCCTGACCGCCAGGAGCGGGCTCCCCTCGCGCTGCGGGAAGAGACCCCTGTAGCGGCCAGGCGAGCGAGCGAGGCGGCGGGCCCGCAGGGGGGAGAGCTCGAGCTCGAGCAGGTAGGCCTCGGCGAAGCCGCGCGCGGCAGGGAGGCTGAGCCCAGCGAAGGTCCGCGGGTCGCTCCTCAGCTCGCCGGCGAGGACCAGGCGGTTGGGGGTCAGCAGGCGCAGGTCGCAGGAGGGGTCGCTCAGGGGGACGACGGTCCAGCGGGGATCGCCGCCGTCGCGGGCGTCGACCGAGAGCAGGAAGGTCCGGGTCGGGGACTCGAAGCTGGGCCCCGCCAGCCCGTCGTGGACGTAGTCGTGGGCGCCCGCCTTGGCGGCCAGGTAGAGCCGGCCCTCGGCCAGGAGCAGGTCCTGCACCCAGCCCGAGGAGGAGGGCTGGTGGAGCTGCGCGGACCAGCGCAGCTCGCCGGTGTCTCGCTCGAGGCAGGCCAGGAAGGGGTTGTCCTCGGGCCCGATCACGCACCCCCTCTCCACGCGGGGGGTCTGGTAGCGGGGGCCGGGAGGTCCCTGCGCCCCGCTCAGCTGGGTGGCTCCGCGCAGATAGCCCGCGACGTAGACCCGGCGAGGCCCCAGCAGGGCGCGGGTCACGCTCACCCGCTCCCCGAGCGCGGCGGTCCAGGGCGCGCGTCCGGAGGCGTCGAGGGGCGCCACGAAGCCGCGCTCGGGCGATCTCCCGTAGGCGAGGAGCCGACCTTCCGCCTGGGTCAGCTCGAGCTCGCGCCTCGCGTGGAGCGAGTGGCTCAGCAGCTCGCCCGTGGGCGAGACCCGCAGCACGAAGCTCCCCACCGGCGCGAGGGAGAGCTCGACGCCTGGGTCGCTCGTGAGCGACTGCACCTCGACCTCTCCCGCGAGCGTGCCCGCCCAGGCCCAGCCAGCGCTGCCGAGGGGGGCGACGCTGGCGCCCCGGGCTCTCCCAGCCCCGTTGACCCGGAGGGCCCACTCCACCCGCCCCCGGGGGTCGCAGCGGAGCAGGAGCGCCGCTTCTTCGCCCATGACCCAGCGGTGGGGCTGGCCTGCCCGGTCGGTGAGGCTCACGTCGCCCTTCTGGGTGAAGGAGAGCAGATAGCCCTCCGCGCAGGCGTGCGCGTCGGTGAGCTCGAGCCGCCCGCTGACCTGCGGGCTCCAGGGTTCCTGGGCTTGGGCTGCAGCGCTCGAAGCGAGCGCCAGCACGAAGAGCAAGGTGCGCATGAGTGTCCCCCTCTGCTGCTCCTACGGAGCCGCGCAGAGGAAGCGAAAGGGAAACTCAGCTTGGGCCGGGAGCGCCCATGAGCAAGCGGTTCTGGGGCGTGATCTCCGCCGGGATCGTCTGGGTGCGGACCGCATAGCCCGCGGCGCGCAGGCGGGCGGCGCGGGTGGCGTCGACGGCCAGGGGGCCCGCCAGCCAGCCCTCGAGCTGGCCCGTGTCGCAGCGCTCGAGGTCGTGGCAGCAGGGGAGCACCGCGACCCGGGCCCGGGAGCGCAGCGCCAGGTCGAGCACGCGGTCGGTCAGCGGGCCGCAGGCGTGGACCGAGGCCACCAGCGCGTCCCCCGGCAGCTCGGCGTCGGCGAGGTCCTGCTCGCGGAACTCGACCCGACCCCGCAGGCGGGGCCAGCGCTCCTCGAGCACCTCGCGCAGGCGCTCGTTGCTGGCCGGCCGGCGCCGGTCGAGCTGGATCGCGCGGGGGGAGCTGTCGTCGAGGATGAGCAGGATCCAGGCCAGGAGCCCGTGGCCGGCGGGCGCGTCGACCACCACCCCGCCGCGCCAGCGGCGGCGCACGCGGCGGGCGACCTCCCAGGCTTCGTAGAGCTCCTTGCGCGGGAGGCAGCTGGCCTGGCAGATCGTGCGGGCCAGCTCGGCGAAGAGGGTCTCGCCGGTGAAGCGGGCGGCGGTGTGGGGGGTCAGGCGCGCCCGCGAGGAGGGGTCGAGCCCTGCCGGCTCGGGCGGCTCGCGCGCGGGCAAGGGCTCAGCTCCCGGGGTGGTCGTCGGGCAGGCCGCGGGTCGCGAGCGCGAAGTTGCGGTAGCGGGAGTCCTCGGTCAGCTCGCGCAGGACGTGGGGGGCGAGCCAGGCGGGCGGGGTGACCTCGGTCTCGGCGCTGGGGAGCTCGACCTCGGCCATCACGAGGGGCAGGTCGTCGAAGGCGTCGACCTCCCAGGTCAGCTCGCCCTCGCTCACCTTGTAGCGGGTCTTGCTGATCCGCCGGCCCGCCGTCCGGCCCCAGTTCCGCTCGAACTCCGCCGCGTCGATCTCGCGCTCGATCTCCTCGCGCACGAGCCCGGCCCCGCGCTTGATCGTGTGGCGGTAGCTCGTCTTGCCGTCGGGGGCGACCTTCTTGCGCACCCGCCCCTCGGCGAAGTCGCCCCGGGCCTCGCCCTCGGCGAGGTCGTGCTCGGGCAGGTAGCCCTGCTCGAGGCGCCAGGCCTCGGCGTGGTCGGGAAGCTCGGGCAGCCGCGCCAGCAAGTAGACGCGCTCGATCTCCTGGTCGTCGCTCATGGGGCCACCTTACTCGCGCTCGGGTGGGGCGCGGACGTCGCCTCGCGGAGGGTCCTTCAGACCGCGCCCGGAACGTGGCAGAATCCCCGCCCCGTGAGTGAACTCGCCGACTTCCGTCTCTCCCCGCGCGCCCGCGCCACCTTGGCTGCCCTGGCGCCCGTCGTCCTGACCGACGAGGTCGAGTCCCTCGACGTCGTCGAGGACGTCGTCGACTCGGTCGAGCTCTTCCTGCGCTCGATCCCGACCCCCGTCCGAGCGGGCGTGCTGGTCGGGCTGCACACCTTCGAGCACTCGGCGCGCGCCCTGCCGCGCTCGCTGGGGCGCGAGTTCAGCAGCCTGCCCCTCGAGCAGCGCGAGCGGCACTTCGAGCTGTGGTGGCACAGCCGGGTCGGCGCGCTCAAGCAGCTGGCGCGCGGGCTGAAGATGTTCCTGACCATGGCCTACTACGAGCACCCGGCCAAGCTGGCCTTGCTCGGCTACGACCCCCAGCAGTGGATCACGAAGGTCTCCGCCGAGCGCCTCGAGCGCTTCGCCGAGGAGATCCGCGCCACCGAGGAGGCCGTGCTCGCCCCCGCCCCCCTGCGCGAGGAGCTGCGCCGTGAGCAAGCCTGAGGGCCTCTACACGCGCGAGGACTGGCCGCGGATCCCCGGCGCCCAGGTGCGCAAGCGGCGCTTCCGGCCCGACCTCGTCACGCTGGACTGCGACGTGGTCGTGGTCGGCTCGGGCGCCGGCGGCGGGGTGATGGCCGCCGAGCTGGCCGAGGGCGGGCTGGACGTGATCGTGCTCGAGGAGGGGGGCTACCACCCCACCGAGAGCTTCACCCCCAACGCGGCCGACATGATCCGCAAGCTCTACCGCGACGGCGGCGCGATCATGGCCCTGGGCGCCCCGCCGGTGACCTACAGCGAGGGCCGCTGCGTGGGCGGCTCGACCACGATCAACGGCGGCATGACCTGGAAGACGCCGGACCGGATCCTCGAGCGCTGGGAGCGCGAGGACTGGGTCGATCGGATCCTGCCCGACGAGATGGCGCGGATCTTCGCCCGCGTCGAGCGCTTCCTCTCGGCGGGGACCCAGGACCCCTGGACGATCGGCAAGGACAACCGCCTGCTCAAGGAGGGCGCCGACAAGAAAGGCTGGGACGTCCTCGACAACATTCGCAACCAGCTCCACTGCGCGGGGACCAACAACTGCGCCTTCGGCTGCCCGACCGCGGCCAAGCGCTCGACCCTGGTCACCTACGTGCCGCGCGCCATGCGCTTCGGCGCGCGCGTGCTGGCCAACTGCCACGTGGAGCAGGTCGTCAGCAAGCGCAAGCGGGTCACGGGGGTGCGCGGCCACGTCGTGCGCCACGACGGCAGCGCGGGGCACGAGTTCGTGGTCCGCGCGCCGGTCACGGTCCTCTCGGCCGGCGCGATCCATACGCCCGGGATCCTGTTCCGCAGCGGGGTCCGCACCCCCTCGGGGCGCCTGGGGCAGAACCTGAGCCTGCACCCCAACGTCAAGGTCACCGCCCTCTTCGACGAGGAGATCCGCGGCTGGGAGGGCGTGCACCAGGCCTACCAGGTGCGCGAGTTCCAGAAGGAGGGCCTGGTGTTCGCGGCGGTCAACATTCCGCCCAGCGTCGCGGCCATGACGCTGCCCTATTACGGGGCCGAGCTGCGCGAGATCATGGCCGGCTACGACCGGATGCTGATCGCGGGCATGCTGCTCGAGGACACCGAGACCGGCCGGGTGCGCAACCTGGCCGGCAAGCCGCAGGCCTTCTATCAGCTGAGCGACTTCGACGCGGGCCGCCTCGTCCACGGGACGGCCCTGCTCTGCGAGCTGCTCTTCGAGGTCGGCGCCAAGCGGATCGTGCTCCCCTTCGAGGGCGTGCCCGACCTGCGCTGCGCCGACGACGTGCGCCGGCTCTACCGCGAGCCCGTCGAGAAGGCGTCCATGGAGCTGGTGACGGTCCACATGATGGGCACCTGCGCCATGGGCGGCGACCGGACGCGGCACGTGTGCGACAGCTACGGGCGCGTCTACGACACCGAGGGGCTGGTCGTCGCCGACGCGAGCCTCTTCCCCAGCCCGATCGGGGTGAATCCCATGGAGACGATCATGGCGCTCTCCACCCGCAACGCCGTCCGGATCCTGGACGGCGCCCTGGCGGGGGTGCGCGCGTGAGCGGCGCGAAGCTCAACGGCGGCATGGCCAGCGAGGACTACAAGCGGCTGGGGCGCATGACCCAGGCCCAGCTGGAGGAGGTCTTCCTGCGCGGCGAAATGCCCGACATGCAGGCCATGGCCGGCTGGGAGTACCGCGGCCTGAACGTGGCCTTCTGGGCCAGCCGCTCGCCGATCCAGAAGTTCGTCAAGGGCTTCTACGCCGACGGGGCGGGCCAGCTCTGGGGCTACAACGAGCCGGTCAAGCAGAACAAGCCCGAGGGCGAGTGGATCGCCAAGCCGAGCGACCACGACCCCAAGCGCTTCGGCTTCTACCGGGTCGACAAGGTCGACCCGACCGCCAAGGACAACGAGTACCTGCACGCGGTGCTCTTGGACTACGGCAAGGGGAAGAACTTCCCCCTCGATCCGGCCGCGCGCCTGCGTGACTACGTGGTCCGGGTCGAGCACGGCTCGGACGAGCTGCTGCTCGGCAAGGCCTACCTGGCGATCGGGCCGATGCGCGTGCCGAGCAACTTCTTCGTGCTCGAGCGCCACCGCGAGACGAGCTGGGTTCGCCCCTAGGCGAGAGGCTCACAACGGGTGAGGAACTCGCTGAAGTCGTCGGCGATCCGATAGTAGTGCAGCAGGCGCTCGGGCTTCTCAGGTAGCTCGCCGCGTTGACGTGGCTCCAGGTAGCCCGTGACCAAGTCGGGGGAGAGCGCCGAGAACATGGAACGAAACTGCGCGTCGCTCCAGCCCGCCCGCTGCTGCAGATCGAAGTAGTAGATCGCTCCCCGATCACCCTGGGCGAGCGACATGCAGAGCGGATAGCCAAAGCTGTTGCCTCCGATCACGAGCATCTCGTCTGGAGCGAAACCCTCCTTCAGCAGCGACGGGTCGGGCAAGTAGAGCTCCTCCAATACGCCCCGCCCAAAGGGCGTCGGCTCGGCCGCGGGCAGCGCGACCCCGGCTTCGCCCGGAACGCGTGTGAAGTCGCCAGCTGAGACGAAGTCCACGTATCCCTGGGGCAGTTCACCTACGAGCGCAGTCAGAGCCGCCAACCCACTCGCCGCCTCCCGCTGCCAAGCCGCTCGGTCGAAGCTCGGTGGGCTCGGCGAAGGCGCAATGGGACACCCTTCGTGGCGCCCCTCCACCTTCTCGACTCGCGTCGAGAGCTTCCCTCCACAGGTCAGGCACCGGCGCCAAGCCACGGATCACCTCTCCGATAGCGAACGATAGGCGATCCGAACGAGTTGCGTTCTCGTTGCACAACCTCTCCCGCCCCGCACAGTCCTACCTCCTGCGTAGAGAGGGCACCGGCTGCGCGGAGGTGGGTATGACGCGACGTGTTTTCTTCCTGGCTGGGTGCGGGCTCCTGGGTCTGCTGCTGGCGTGCAGCAGCTCGACGAGCGCGCGCGGTGACGAGCGAGCGACCTCCGATGACGGGGTCGCTCCTGCGCATTCGGCCCTGGCCGCGGCACTAGCCAGCCGCTCGGAGCCGGTCGTGCGGCGGATCGGGGCGGATCCGGTCGAGCTGGTCGCGCACCGGCGCCTGGGCGCGCCGGTCATGGTCGACAACCTGACCGTGTGGCCGGTGCTGACCGACCAGCCGCTCGAGATCGGCGAGTTCCTGACCCTGAAGGAGGCGCAGGAGCGCGGGCAGGCCAAGGTGCTCGAGGTCGGCGCCGAGGAGGGGCAGGACCGGGCCTCGGTCGGGACGCTCCAGGTCCGAAACGAGGGCGAGCTGCCGATCCTGATTCCGGCCGGGACGATCGTGAAGGGCGGCAAGCAAGACCGCCAGATCGGGCAGGACCTCGTCGTGCGGCCCAAGAGCCAGGTGCCGGTCGAGGCCTTCTGCGTCGAGGCCGGCCGCTGGACCGCCAACCGGGCCGGCGTGCAGACCAAGGGCGAGTTCAAGGCCCACGGCATGCTCGCCCTGAGCAGCGTGCGCAGCTCGGGGCAATACGCCAAGAACCAGGGCGAGGTTTGGGCGCAGGTCAGCCGAGCCAACTACTGCATGTCGAAGAGCCCGGGCACCTCGACCCTGCTCGCGACGCTGGAAGACGACGACGAGCGGGCAAAGAGCTACCGGAAGGCCGTGCGGGAGGCGGTCAGCGCGCACTTCGCCGCGCAGGCGGAGGGGATCGGCGCGCAGGGCTGGGTCACGGTCGGGCTGGCCTACGCGATCGACGGCGCGCCCCAGACCGTGCGCGTGTTCGCGCACCCCGACCTGCTGAAGCGCCAGCTGCCGAGCTACCTGCGCACGATCTCCTTCGAGGTCGACGTCGCTCAGCGCGCGGTGCTGCTCGGGTGCGGACGGATCGTGAAGGAGCCGGCCAAGGCTCAGGCCGTGCTGAAGCTGGTCCGCGAGATCGAGGCCGCCAAGCAGGAGACGGCGGCGATCGGGACGCACAATCGCAATCGCTATCGGCGCGCGAAGGCCGGCGGGAACAGCCGCTGCGAGCTGCTGCACGAAGGCCGCTGGGTCCCCGTGAGTGAGGACTGGACCGTGAGCTCGGCCCCGGTCGAGGGCGCGGCGCCAGCGCAGGGCAACGACCAGCAGCTTCAGCAGCAGCAGGGCTGGCCGAGCTATCGCAACGACGTCGGCCCTGAGCGCGAGCAGCGGCAGGAGCGCCGCTAGCGACCCCATACCCCCCTTGTGACTGCGGCCGCGGTGGACGGACTCTCCGTCCGCCGCGGCCGCGCCTCTTGGTTCAGGAGAGAGTCAGTGAGGAATTGAGTTGCCCCACTGACCACGTGGCGGGGGGGGCGGAGGGGTCCTATCCTCGCGGGTCGCAGGAGGCCCCGTGAACCCGTCGCTCCCTCAGAACGATTCCGACCGCGCCGCGCGCCAGGCAGCTCTGGAGGAGGCGCGGCGGACCTATCGCTACGACTACGAGGCCTACCCGCCGCTGGCGCTGGCGGCGGAGGTGCCCCCCCAGGACGAGCCGCCGCCGGGTTGGAAGCTGCGGGCCTCGGAGAAAATGGTCGCGCTGGGGATCAACTCGGCCAAGGTCGACGACGCGGAGGGGGTGACCGCGGCCCACCACGCGGCCATGGCCGCGCTGATCACGGCCGAGCGCAGCGGCGGGATGAAGGCCGCCCTGAACGAGCTGAACCGCCTGATCAAGGAGGGGGAGAGCTCGGGGCGGCCAGCGGGGCTCGAGTCCTACCGCGAGCTCTTCCAGGAGATCGAGCTGCCCGCCGTGGCCGGCACCTACCGCGAGGACGCGACCTTCGCCGAGGAGCGGGTCTCGGGGGCGAACCCAATGTGGATCCGACGCGTCGACGCCATGCCCGAGCACTTCCCGGTGACCGAGGCGCACTTCCAGGCGGCGCTGGACTTCCAGGGGGCCTTGGGCGAGGGCGACTCGCTCGAGGCGGCCCGCCAGGAGGGCCGCCTCTACCTGGCCGACTACGCGGTGTTGGCCGAGGCCGAGGGGGGGACCTATCCCGACGGGCAGAAGTACGTCACCCCGTCCATGGCCCTGTTCGCCGTGCCGCCCGCCGGGGCGGCCGACCGGCGCCTGAAGCCGGTCGCGATCCAGAGCGGGCAGACGCCGAGCGCCGAGACGCCGGTCCTCACCCCCCGCGACGGCGACGCCTGGCTGATCGCCAAGACGAGGGTCCAGACCGCCGACGGCAACGTCCACCAGGCGATCAGCCACCTGGGGCACACGCACATGGTGGTCGAGCCCTTCGTGCTGGCGACCCACCGTCAGCTCGCGCCGACGCACCCGCTCCACGTGCTCCTCAGCCCGCACTTCGAGGGCACGCTCTCGATCAACGAGTCCGCCAACACCACCTTGCTCGCGCCCAAGGGCGGCGTCGACATGGTCATGGCCGGCACGATCGGCTACAGCCGCGAGGTGGCCGCCTCGGCGGCCAGCAGCTGGCGCTTCGACGCCGCGCGCTTCCCGACGGACCTCGCGACGCGCGGCGTCGACGACCCCGACGCGCTGCCGCACTACCCCTACCGCGACGACGGGCGCCTGATCTGGGACGCGATCCACGCCTGGGTCGACGCCTACGTGCGGCTCTACTACCCCAGCGACGCCGAGGTGGTGGCCGACACCGAGCTCCAGGCCTGGGCCGCTGAGGTGATCTCACCGGAGGGCGGCCGGATCAAGGGCTTCGGCCAGGAGGGTCGCCTCCAGACTCGCGACTACCTGATCGACGCGCTGACCCACCTGCTCTATACGGGGAGCGCCCAGCACGCCGCGGTCAACTTCCCGCAGTTCACCTCCATGAGCTTCGTCCCCAACTGGCCTCTGGCCAGCTACACGCCCCTGGGCGGCGGCTCGAGCGCGCAGGACTACCTGGACCTGCTCCCGCCCATGGACGCGGCCCACATGCAAATGAGCCTGGGCTACCTGCTCGGCACGCTCTACTACTCCGAGCTGGGCAACTACCCGCACCACGACGTGTTCTTCGAGTACTTCAGCGACCGCCGGGTCCACGCGCCGGCCAAGCAGTTCCGCGAGACCCTCGACGGGGTCGAGGCCGTGATCCACGGCCGCAACGCGACTCGGCCCGTGGTCTACCCGCACCTGCTCCCGAGCAAGATCCCGCAGAGCATCAACATCTAGCGGATCCGGTCGGCGCTCTCGAGCGCCTGGCGGTAGCTGTCCTTGGCGCTGTGGTTGCCCTCGATCGAGCCGCGCTGGTGGGTGAAGGCCACCGGGGCCCCGACGTGGCAGTAGAGGTCCTCCCCCAGCACGGAGGGCGGCAGCTCGGGGACGAGGTCGCAGGTGTTGACCACGCGGTAGGTCGGGACCCCGGCTCGGGCGTAGGCCTCGGCGAAGGGGACCGAGGCCACGCGCGGGCTGGCGAGGTTGACGTGCAAGAGCGCCTCGGCTGGAAAGCGCGAGTGGGTCAGCAGGTCGGCGACCGCCAGCGTCGAGAACGCGCTCCCCATGCTGTGGCCGGTGATCGCGAGCCGCTGGACCGTGGCGGGCAGGGCCGCGACGGCCGCCCGCAGCGCGGGCGAGATCGTCTCGTAGACGGCGACGAAGCCCTCGTGCGCGTCGCCGTAGCTGGGGGCGAGCTCGAAGGCTCGCTGTCCGGCGCTGAGGTCGGAGATCGCGTCTTGCGGGGTCTGGGTGCCGCGGAACACGACGTAGCCCTGCTCGCCCGCGCTGGCGACGAAGGCGAAGGGCTCGACGTGGCGAAACACGAAGAGCTCGCGGGTCGTTCCCCACACCGGCGCCGAGTAGCTCAGCGCCGGACCCTGCGGGGTCCAGCGGAACTCGTCGGCGGCCGGGTGACCCTGGGCGACCCACTGGCTGAACATGTCGTAGGCGGTGTCGACGAGGGTGGCGAGGTAGACCGCCCCCTCGCGGTCGAAGCCGGCGGGCGCGTAGAGCTGCATGGCGTGCCTCAGTCGTTGATCTTCCAGGGGTCATGGCCGAGCGGCGGGGGCGGCTCGAGCTCGGTCCCCAGCGCGCGGGAGAGCTGGCTGGCCGGATAGACGAAGGCGCGGGCGTAGGCCAGCGAGCGGTAGTCGAGGGGCGAGAGCGCGCCGATCAGCGAGAGCCCCTCGGGCTGGTGGCCCAGCCACACCCGCGTCTTGCGGGTCACCTCGTCGGGGAAGACCTCGTCGAGCTGAATGTGCGCCACGTCCAGCCAGGGCCAGGTGGCCTGGTCCCAGAGCTGGTTCATGTTCAGCAGCTCCTGGGTGTCGTTGGCGGGGTCGGCGTCGCGGAGCTGCATTTGGAGCGTGTACTCCACGCCAGGCTTGCCCGGGCTGCGGTAGACCCGCCGCCGGAACTCCTGGCGCAGGTAGTCGAGCGGGCGCTTGTCGTCGGCGGCGCGGGACTGGTCCCAGGCCGCGATCTGGTTCTCGTAGGGGAGCAGGCCCGACTCGGTCTCGAGGCCCACGGGGCGCACGCGGAACTTCACGTAGCGCGGCTCGCCGTCCTTGGCCTCGAAGCGGAACACGACCTTGGTGTAGTAGTTGATCTCGGCGAAGGAGCTCGGCCCGATCCGGGCCGAGCTGATCGTCCCGATCAGGCCCATGGGCCGCTTGAGCATCCACTCGCGCTGCGACTCCCAGTCGCCCTCCTGCGGGTTGACGTTCACCCGGGCATTCACGAAGTACATGAAGCTCTCGAGGTTCCAGAACGCCCCGATCGGGCCCGAGTTCATGGCCATGTCCAGGGGGCTCTGAAAGTCGCTGTCGGCGAACTTGAGCGAGCAGCCGCGGACCACGGCGGCGGCGTCGTCGTAGAAGGACGCGTTGGCGTGGCGCAGCCGGCAGGGGAAGGTGCGCCCCGGCGTGAAGAAGGGGTGCTCGGGGAAGGCCGGCTGGGAGACGACCGTGATCTTGCCCCGGGCCATGATCCCGGCGGTGTGCGTGGCCCGGCGCCGGATCCGCAGCGCCTTCGAGCCGAAGGCCACGCGCGCCGCGTCGACCAGCTCGGCCAGCGCGGCGCGCATCGCGGGCGAGTCCTCGGGGAGGGGCCGCGGGTAGCTCGCCTTGCCATAGGTCGCCCAGGCCTCCTCGCCGAAGGCGGCCTTGTAGGCGTCGATCCCCTTGTTCCAGCCCGGCGGCTGGGTGGGGTCTTCGAACTGGGGCGCGCCCACGGCCCCGTCGGGGCTGCCCGGGGGCAGGTGGGCGGGGTCGGCGAAGCGCAGCGTCATAGCATTCCTTCAGCGCGCTGGAAGAGGGCGCGTCCCCAGGACCGTAGCAGATCCGGTATCAGTCAGGATCTAGTCGGGGGCCACCTGACAGAGGAGGTCTCGCTCCAGCGCGCTGGCGCGCAGGACGCTGGGCCGGGGCCAAGCGGGGACCTCGCTCAGGGCGGGGGGAGCGACGATCGCGGCGGGGAGCTGCTGCTTGGCGCGCCCGTAGAGCTCGCGGGTCCTGCGCTGGAGCTGGGCCAGGGCGACCGCGATCAGGTCCTCGGCCAGCCGCGCCGCGCGCGGGTCCGGGGAGCAGGCGTAGCGCGCTTCAGCCTTGGCCCACGCGGCGCGCGCGGCGGCGAGTCGCGTCAGCGCCTCCGCTGCTCGCTCCTCCCAGGCCTGGGGGTCGAGGTGACCGCGCTGGGTCACGGCGATCCGCTCGCGCTCCAGGATCTGCGCCGTCGCCTCGTCCTTGGCGCGCCGGGTCTGGATCAGCCAGGCGCGGTAGGCCTCGGGGTCGTAGCTGGCCTGCCCTGGCTCGCGGAAGAAGCTGCGGGCC
>CALDQK010000635.1 GCA_937911525.1 uncultured bacterium | reverse complement strand
GCGGCGCCGCGCGGGGCGCGCAGCAACGCCTCTTCGGCGGCCCGCAGGTCCCAGCGCGCGATCGCGCGCTCCGCCGCCTGCAGGGCGGCGTCCTCCGCCTCGCTCCGAGCGGGGCTGGAGATTCGTGAGGGCTCGGGACTCGGCCCAGGCTCGAGGTCGGGCGCGCTGGCGCTCTGGCTTGGCTCGGGCTGCGGCGAGCCCTTGGCCACGCTTGGGGCGGGAGTGGGAGCGGGCGCGTCCCCGCTGACGAGGATCAGCGCCACGCTGATCGCCAGCAACGCCAGCGCCACGACGGTCAAGCCGACGGTCGCGACCAGGACCGGGTCCAGCCCCTCGCCCTCTTCCTCTTCCCCCTCGTCCCGCGCACCGTCCAGCCGCAGCGCGCCCAGCTCGACGAAGAGCTCCCGCGCCGAGGTCAGGACTCTCCCGGGCTCCGGATCCAGGGCCCGCAGGCAGAGATCGTCCAGGGCCTGCGGGATCCCGGACCGCAGGCGCGATGGCGCCTGGAGCACGAGGCCCACCCCCGGTGACTCGCCCGTCAGCGCCTGGTAGAGGAGGAGCCCCAGCGCGCGGGCGTCGGCGCGCGCGTCAGGGGCCGGCCCCAGCCCGCGGTGGGCGTGGACCAGGCCCAGGTCGGCCAGCTTGGGCAGCCCCTGGCTGTAGACGACGTCGCGGGGATCCAGCCCGACCGGCGCGACCCCCTCCTCGCGCGCGTAGGCGACCGCCTCCGCCAGCTGGGAGACGAGCTCCCGGGCCTGCTCGAGGGGCAGCGGCCCTGCCTGGAGGCGCTCGGCCAGGCTGGTCTCGGCCAGCTCACGGACGAGGTAGATCCGCCCGCGCGCGTCTTCGCCGAGGTCGAAGCAGCTGACCAGATGCGGGTGCTCCAGTCGCGACGCCCGCCGCGCCTGCTCGAGGAAGCTCGCGCGCGCCGCGGGGGCGAGGGGCGCGAAGAGCTCGAGCATCAGCGGACGCAGCAGCCCCGCGCGCTGGACGCGGAACACCTCCGCGCAGCGCGCCGAGCCGAGCGACGCGAGCACCTGGTAGGGACCGATCTCGTGGCTCCCCCAGGCGGATGAGGCTGACGATCCGCTCATGCCTGGGGAGGG
This sequence comes from uncultured bacterium, assembly GCA_937911525.1. Lineage (GTDB taxonomy): Bacteria > Planctomycetota > J058 > J058 > J058 > NORP233. The sequence continues at coordinate 935 of CALDQK010000635.1, read as the reverse complement.
TGCGCTCCCATGCCCTGCTGCTCCTCTGTCCGTCCCCGGCGCGAAGGGGACAAGGTCTCATGGAGGAGCCGCGGGACGCCACTGTCCCTGTGAAATCCGCGTGTGGGCTCAGAGACGAGCGTCCAGCAGGGCGCCGGCGCGCAGCGCCATGGCCATGATCGTGACCTGCGGGTTGACGCCCAGGGAGCTGGGGACGCTCGCGCCGTCGACGACGTAGAGGTTCTCGGTGCCGTGGACGCGGTGCTCGAAGTCGACCACCGAGCGCGCGGGGTCCGCCCCCATCCGGCAGGTCCCGAGCGGGTGCGCGCCGAGGGTCATGAAGTCGCGGGCTCGCAGCCGGCGGGCGTGCAGCGCGCGGGCCTCGGCTCGGCTGCTGAGGGCGCCCACCCCCCGGATCGCGGTGTGGACCTCGCGCGCTCCCCCCGCCAAGAGCAGCTCGGCCAGGAGGGCCGCCCCGCGCTGCAGGCGGTTCAAGGTCCGCGGGGAGAGGTCCTTGCGGATCAGGGTCCCCCCGCCCGGCCCTCGCAGCACGCGTCCGTCGCTCTCGTCGCGGACCATGAAGCCGAACTGATCGACGCGGGCCGGGTCGTCCAGCCAACGCCGCAGCTCGTCACCGATCGCCGGGAGCGTCAGCCCGCTCTGCTGGGGAGGCAGGTAGAAGCCCTCGAAGCGCACGCCGGTCAAGTCGTGGCCGTGAACCCCGTAGCCCTGCGGGATCGCGCGCCAGGGCGTGCCCATTTCGTCGACTCGGGCGTACATGCCCAGCCCGGGGTGCACCGAGAGGTAGCGACCGAGGGCAGGCAGCCGAATCCCGTTGTCGGCCAGCAGGACCGGAGAGGCGATCGCGCCGCAGGCCACGACCACGGCCTCGGCCCGCACCGTCAGCTGGCGCGTGCGCCCGTGGCGGTCGGTCCCGCTCGCGAACACGCCCGCGA
>CALDQK010000634.1 GCA_937911525.1 uncultured bacterium | reverse complement strand
GAGGCGGCCACGATCTTGTTCACGGGCGGCTTCCCGCGCACCGACAACGAGCTCTCGCTGCGGGCGACGCAGCGGGCGATCTTTCACACGCAGCGCAACCTCGAGGACGCCTACGCGGCGCTCTACCCCAAGCGCATCCTGCTCTGCGACCGCGGCACGGTCGACGGCGCGGCCTACTGGCCGGAGGACGACCACGGGGGCTTCTTCGAGGAGCTCGGCACGACCCTCGAAGCCGAGCTCGCGCGCTACGACGCGGTGATCTTCTTCGAGAGCGCCGCGGTCGGCGGCTTGGGGATCGAGGGGGGCAACCCGGCCCGGGTCGAATCCCTCCAGGAAGCGGCGCGCCTCGACCGCCGCCTGCGGCGGCTGTGGTCGCAGCACTCCCGCTTCATTCTGGTGCCGAACACGAGCTCGTTCTTCAAGAAGCTGACCTTCGGCCTCGCGAGCCTGGAGTCGATCGTGTCCCAGCTCGAGTCCCACCACCGACTCCAGTCGGACCCGCAGCCTCCAGCCCCAGCCTGATCAGTGCTGAGGTTGCGCTGAGGAAGCGCCGCGTCTCCTCCCCGAGCCGGACGGATCCACAGCCGGCCTCGTAGCATGGGAGCCCTCGGGCGCTGGGGGACGCGAGCAGAATGGACGACAAGGACGCGCTGATCGCCGAGCTTCGGGCGCGCGTCGCGGAGCTCGAACAGAGCGAGGAGCGCTTTCGCACGATCTGCGAGAACGCTCCCGTCATGATCGACTCCTTCGACAAGGAGGGGCGCTGCCTCCTCTGGAATCGAGAGTGCGTCGATCGTCTCGGCTACACCAAGGAGGACCTCGACGCGTCGGGGGATCCGTTGGCCTTGACCTATCCGGATCCGGAGATGCGAGCCCAGGTGCTCGAGTCGATTCTTCGCGCTGACGGCACCTTTCGCGAATACCGCGTGCGCGCCAAGGACGGCTCCCTGCGGGTTCAGGAGTGGGCCGACTTCTGCCTGCCCAACGGGGCGGTGATCTCCGTCGGCCGCGACGTGACCGAGCAGCGGACGATTGAGCAGCAGCTGCGGCACGCCCAGAAGCTCGACGCGATCGGTCAGCTCTCCGGTGGGATCGCCCACGACTTCAACAATCTGCTGACGGTGGTGTTGAGCAACTCGGAGCTGCTGCTGCGCAAGGGCCTCGGGCTCTCCCAGGAGGGCGCAGAGCTGGTGGAGATGACCAAGGAGGCCGCCCAGCGGGGCGCTGATCTCGTCCGCAAGCTGCTGGCCTTCAGCCGCGGCGAGATGCTCGAGCTGCGCGCGGTCGACGCGCGAGCGCGGCTCGAGGGCCTCGTCCCGACCCTGCGCCGGCTCCTGCCCGAGACGATCAAGATCGTGCTGGATGCCCCAGAGGACCTCCCGCTCTTGCGCGCCGATCCGGGTGCCTTGGAGCAGATGCTCTTGAACCTCGTCACCAACGCGCGTGACGCGCTGCCAGAGGGCGGTGAGATCGTCCTCAGGGCCCAGCCCGCCGGGGACGAGGTCATGCTCTCCGTCTCGGACGACGGCGTGGGCATGTCGGCGGCCACCCGATATCGCGCTCTGGACCCCTTCTTCACGACGAAGTCGCCGCGCCGGGGCACGGGGCTCGGGCTCGCGATCGTAGCGGGCTTCATGGTCCAACACGGTGGACGGATCGAAGTGCGCAGCGAAGAGGGTCAAGGGACGACCGTAGAGCTCCTCTTCCCAGTCGCGGAGCAGGCCATGGAGCCGACCCCAGCCACGGGAGAACCGGGAGTCATTGAGGCCCGCGACGCTGAGAAGGTGCTCGTGGTGGAGGACGAGCCGGCGATTCGGCGCGTAGCCTGCAGCGTGCTGCGGGAACTGGGCTACCAAGTCACCTCCGCAGCCGACGGCCGCGAGGCCCTGGCCCTGCTGGAAGACGTGAGCTCCGTGGACCTGGTCGTGTCCGACGTCGTGATGCCGAACATGACGGGCCCCCAACTGCGAGCGGCCCTCCCCGCGGAGACCCGCCCTCCCTTCCTGTTCATGACCGGCTATGCGTCTGGAGTGGGCGAGACTCGAGGCCTGGGCGACGAGGCCCATGTCCTGCACAAGCCCTGGACGGTGGAGCAGCTCGCGCTCGCCGTGCGCAAGCTACTGGCTGTGCGCTGAGTCGTAGCTCGGGGCGCTTCGCAGGGCGCGCCGCTCCAGGGCGACGAGCGCCAGGATGATCCCGATCTCCCCCAGGAAATAGGCGACTCCCCAGGGCGTCAGCGCGGCGAAATGCAGCACGACCAGGCCGCCGGTGAGGCAGCAATAGCAGAGGTTCGCGTAGGTGATCGTGCGCAGCCAAGTCGCCGCGCGCGGGCCCGCGAAGCGCAGGGCGAGACCGGCGTTGAGCGCGAAGAGCGCCGCGATCAGCGCCAGCGCGTAGAGGACGCGGGTCGGCATCCCGATCCACTCTTGCAGCGCCGGGAGCGCGACCCCCAGGAAGAGCGCGCTGAGCGCGGCTCCCGCTCCGTCCAACAAGAGCGCGGCCCTTAGGGTCAGTCAGCTCCCTCCCGAGCCCAGACTAGGTTCAGGACCCGTGGCAGACCACCAGCCCGAGGGGAGGGAGCTCGAGCGAGCCACTCAGCTCGCCCAGGGTCGCGACCCCTGCGCGCTCGTGGTCCGCGACGCACTTCCAACGTCCGGCGGGCAGCTCGACTCGACGCGCCTGGCGAGCGCCGTTGAAGGCCACGAACACCTTGCCCCAGGTCTCCCCCTCGAGGTCGGCGCCGTCGAGCTCGAAGGCCACCACCTCGTTGGCGCTGTCCCGAAAGCGCAGCCGCCGGCCGAGGATCTCGTCGCGGGTGGAGAGGCGGAGGACCGGATGCGCCTTGCGCAGCGCGATCATTCCGCGCACGTGCTCGTAGGTCTGCTTGTGCTTCTTGCGCAGCCGCCAATCCAGCTTGTTGATCTTGTCCGGCAGGTTGTAGCTGTTGTGCTCGCCCCGCTTGGTGCGCTGCATCTCCTGGCCTGAGTGGAGGAAGGGCACGCCCTGAGCCAGGAGCACGATCGAGGTCGCGAGGCGGTGGGCCCGCACGCGCAGCTCCGGGCTCAGGCTCTCGTCCTCGAGCAGCTTGTCCCAGAGCGTCTTGTTGTCGTGGCAGGCGACGTAGTTGAGCGTCTCGCCGGGGTCGCTCGCGAAGCCGCCGGCGGTGACGTTGACCGCGCCCTCGAGCCCGTTCTTGATCTTGTCGGCGAAGCCCTTGGCGCCGGTCTGGACGAAGCCGGTCTGGCCATCGCCGTTGCTGCCCTTGATCGCGTCGCGCAGGATGTCGTTGAACACCCCGAAGCCGGCGCCCTGCTGGCGCCCCTTCTCGGTCTTGTGGATCGGCGTGTCGCCGCCGGTCCAGGGCTCGCCGTAGACGAGGAGCGAGCGATCCACCTCGTGGGCGGCCCGCGCGACCTGGACCATCGTCTCGCGGTCGATCAAGCCCATCAGGTCGAAGCGGAAGCCGTCGAGCTTGTACTCCTCGCTCCACTCGCGGATCGAGTCCACGATGAAGCGCCGCCCCATGGGCGACTCGCTCCGGAACTCGTTGCCGCAGCCGGACCCGTTCCAGTAGGGGTCGTCGCTGAAGGGGCGCAGCCGGTAGTAGTAGAAGGGCGCCAGGCGGTCGAAGCTCGCCGCGCCCGAGGTGTGGTTGTAGACCACGTCGAGGATCACCCGCAGGCCCGCCGCGTGCAGGCCCTGGACCATTCGCTTGGTCTCGCGCACCCGGGTCTCGTCGTCGCGGCGCGTGGCATACCAGCCCTCGGGCGAGCCGAAGTGCACCGGCATGTAGCCCCAGTTGTAGCCCTTGCCGCCCTCGTCGTTGTCGAAGTCCTGGAGCGGCATGATCTGAACATGGGTCACGCCGAGGTCGCGGAGGTGATCGAGGCCCGTCGGGAGGCCGCCGAGCTTGCCGGACTCCACGAAGCCGAGGTATTTGCCGCGGTGGCTGACGCCCGAGCTCTTGTCGATCGTGAAGTCGCGCACGTGCGCCTCGTAGATGATCGCGTCCTCGGGGCTGTTGGGGGTGCCGTCCTTGGTGACCCCCGCGAAGGCCGGGCGCGAGTGCTCACGGAAGCCGGCCGGGTCGGTGCGGCGCATGTCGAGCACCATGCCGCGGCCGTCGTGGGCGGTGTTGCAGCGCGAGTAGGGGTCGATGAACTCGTGCTTGGGGTGGGTGCCGGGGGCCTCGACGCGCAGGGTGTAGTAGCGCCCGTGCAGGTCCTCCTCGAGCGTCGCGCTCAGGGTGCCGCGGTCCTCTCGCTTCAGCTCGACGACCCGCGCCTCGCCGCCGGTGGGTCCCTCGTAGAGCAGGACCTCGACCTTGCGGGCGGTCGGGGCGAACACGCGGAAGGTGGTCGCCTTGGGCGTGCAGCGCGCGCCGAGGGGCCGGTCCGTGCTGTAGCTGGAGAGGGCCTCGTGCAGGAACACGCGCGGGACGACCTCCCGGCGCACCTCTTTGCCCTCCCCTCCCGTGAGGACGAGGTCGTAGCGGCGGCCGAGCTCGAGCCGGCCTTCGAGCTCGACGCGGACCCCGCCCAGGGGACGCACGACGAGGTCGCCGCCGCCGGGAGCCCAGCTCCCCTGCTTGCCGACGACCTTGAACTTGAAGCGCGACCCGTACTTGACCTTCTTGAGCGGCAGGCTGAGGCGGAAGCTCCCATCCTCGCCGCGCTTCATCCGCCAGCGGCGGCGGCTCTCCGACTTCTGCCAGCGGTTGAAGGTGCCCAGCAGGGCGACCTCGGCCCCGGGCGGCGCGTGACCGCCGAGGACCCCGGGGTCGTAGACGAAGTGCGCCGTGTCGCCA
>CALDQK010000633.1 GCA_937911525.1 uncultured bacterium | reverse complement strand
TCCACGGGCGCCGTTGCCGCTCCGGCGCCTGCCGCAGCCACGCCCCTCGCCGCCTTTCAGGCCGGCGCCGCGGGCCCCTCGAGCCCTCTGGGCTCCGAGCTCGACGCCACGACCCTCCCCAGCAGCGCGCCCGCCGCGACCAACGACGCGACCCCGGCCACCCGGCCCCTCGCGGCCCCCTCCACTTCCGCGAGCGCTGGCTCGGCGAGCGACCTCGGCGCCTCCATCCCGCCGACCGAGCTCGGCCGCGCCCTGGGCGCCTCGGCGGCGACCCCCGCCGCGAGCCCGCTCGACCCCGCGAGCGCCAGCGGTCTGGGCGCCGCGGCCTCCAGCGCCCTGGAGCTCCACGCGGCCGGCGGAGCCAACGCAGCAGGAGCCAGCGAGAGTGAACGCGCTCCTGCGAGCGCTCCCAGCCCCGCGGCGACTCAGGCGACCCAGGGTGCCCCAACCGGCGAGGCTGCCGGCCCCGCCCCAGCCGAGGCGCCCAGCCCCGCGGCCACGACCAGGGCGGTCGCGCCGCCCGAGGTCACTGCTCCCGCCCAGGGTCCCAGCCAGGTCGCCCGCCAGAGCAGCGAGAGGAGCGTCCGAGTCGAGACGCAGGGCGCCAGCGACGCGGTCGACACCGCTCCGCTCGCGCAGTCGGCCCGGATCGAGCGACCCGAGGTCGAGCCACCAGCGACGGCCCAGGCGCCCGCTGCTCACCCGGTCGCTCACCAAACCCAGGCGGCCCAGACCGAGGCGGCCCAGACCGAGGCGGCCCAGACCGACCAGCCCGAGGCGGCCCAGCCCCAGGAGCCGAGCGCCGCCGAGGGCGCCGAAGGCGGCGCAGGCGAGCGGACGCTCTTCGCCTCCGACCGCGAGGAGGCCGCGCCCCTCGAGACCGCAGCGCCCGTGCGCGCCAAGCGAGCCGCCTCGACGTCCCGCGCCCCCCGGACGGACGCAGCCACTCCTCTCGCGGCGACGAACGACCCGGTCGACCTGGGCGGGGAGGCGCCCCTGGAGAGCGCCCCCAGCGAGGCGCCCAGCGAGGTCAGCGCCCCGGCTCCGGCCCGCCGCGCCGTACCGGTGTTCAGCCCCAACCTCCCCGCCGCCAGCCCGGGCGAGCAGGTCCGCTTCGTCCTCGGCGAGGGCGTGCGCGAGGCGCGGATCCAGCTCAATCCCCCCGAGCTGGGCGAGGTCGACGTCAACCTCCGCTTCGACGGCGAGCGAGTGCTGGCCGAGCTGCGGGTCGCCAGCGTCGAGACGGCGCGCGCCCTGGAGGCGGGGCTGGTCGACCTGCGCGACGCCCTGGCACGGATCCACGAGCGCGGCGAGGCCGAGGTCGTCGTCTCGGTCGACCCCAGCCTGAGCGAGGGCGAGCTGAGCGACAGACGCGAAGGCGGGGCGCTCGACGCCCGCTGGGAGGAGGCGCGCCAGGACGCTCAAGATCGCGCGCCCGATCCGCAGCAGGCCGCCCGCGCCGCCGAGCGCAGCCAGCGCGCGGCCCAGGCCCAGGCGGCCTTGGCCCGCTCACGAACCCCCGCGCGCCCGAGCGGCGCGCCCCTCGACACAGCCCCCCTGAACACCCTGGCCTGAGGAGGCCGACCATGGAGATCAGCGCACTCGCTGGCGCTAGCGCCCCCAGCGGCAAGCCCCTCACCGGCGCCTACGCCGGCCAGGACGTCGGCAAGGAGGCCTTCCTCAAGCTGCTCGTGACGCAGCTCCAGAACCAGAGCCCGCTCGACCCGGCCAGCAACGAGGAGTTCCTCGCCCAGCTCGCCCAGTTCAGCGCGCTCGAGAACAGCGACGCCATGAACGAGCGGCTGAGCGAGATGGCCCAGTCGCAGCAAATGGCCCAAGGCGCCGGCCTGATCGGTCAGCGCGTGCATTACCTCGACCGCGCCAGCGGGGAGACCCTCCCCGGAGTGGTGGGCAGCGTCGAGCTCGTCCGCGGCGAAGTGCTGCTGGACGTCGGTGGATCCAAGGTCGCCCTGAGTGACGTCGTCCGCGTGGACGGCGCCGCCCTGAGCGAGTGAGAGGAGGACGGAATGTCGAGTCTATTCGCGGGAGTCTCGGGCCTACGCGCCCACCAGGGCATGCTGGACGTGGTCGGCAACAACCTGGCCAACATCAACACCCCGGGCTACAAGGCGGCCCGAGCGACCTTTGCTGACCTGATCAGCGAGACCGTCGACAGCGGCCGCGGCCCGACCGACGCCACGGGCGGCGTGAACCCGATCCAGAAGGGCCTCGGCGCCCGCCTGTCTGCGATCAGCAAGGACCTCAGCCAAGGCAGCTTCCAGAGCACGGGCCGCACGCTGGACATGGGGATCGAAGGCGAGGGCTACTTCGTCGTCAGCGACGGGCGCCAGAACCTCTACACCCGCGCCGGCACCTTCGACCTCGACCCGGACAACAACCTGGTCATGCTCGGCTCGGGCATGCGCGTCCAGTCGCGGGACGGCTCGGACGTCAACATCGACCTCGACGAGACCTTCCCAGCCGAGCCGACCTCGCGGATCGACATGGGTGGCAACCTCTCCGCCGGCGCCGAGGTCCCCGCGGCCGAGGAGCTGACGAGCATCCTGCCCTTCCAGGCCGGCTCCCGCGCCTCGATCGGCGGCACCAACGCCGAGCCCTTCGCCTTCACCGACGGCGACACCCTCGCGGTGACCATCGACGGCGGCGCGCCCCAGAACGTGGTGCTCAACGCGGCAGACTTCGGCGCGATCGGCGCAGCGACGGCGGCCGAGGTCGCCAACGTGCTCAACACCCAGCTCACCGGGATCAACGCCACCGTCGCCGGCGGCCAGGTCACGATCACCTCCGATCAGCCGGGCTCCACCTCGAGCATCGACATCGACGACCCCGACGGCGTGGCGGCCACGCTCGGCCTCTCGACCTCGCTGACCCTCGGCAGCTCGGTGGCGGCCACGGCGGCCACTCCGCTCAACGACGTCCCCCAGACCCTGGGCGCCTACGTCGCCGGCGACGAGATCAACCTGACCGGCACCGACGCCAGCGGGACCCCGGTCAGCGCGACCTTCATCTACGGGACCGGCCCCGGCCAGAACGGCACCACCCTGGGGGACCTGACCACCTTCGTGGACAGCAATCTGCCCAACAGCAACGTCTCGATCCAAGGCGACGGGACGATCGCGATCACGGCCAACGCCAACGGCTCCTCGGCCTTGAGCGTGTCGCTGACCGACTCGAGCAGCAACACCGGCGGCCTGGCCTGGAGCAGCCTCGGCTTCGCCGAGACCACCCCGGGCAGCGACGGCGCGACCTCGCGCACCGCGATCGAGGTGATCGACGGCCAGGGCGAGGCCCACACCGTCGAGCTGGTCTTCAACAAGGTCAGCGGCAACAGCTGGGACGTGAGCGTGGAGCTCCCCGACAGCGACGGCGCGATCGTGGACGGCGAGGTCCGCAACGTGCAGTTCCGCGGCGACGGCGCCTTCGACACCGTCGCCGGGATCGGCCTCGGCGACGCCTCGATCGAGATCACCTGGGCCGGGCAGGCGCTCAGCCAGCGGATCGACCTCGACTTCGGCACCCCGGGCGGCTTCGACGGCGTGACCCAGTTCGGCGGCGCGACCACGGCCGGCGCGACCGACCAGGACGGCGTGCGGGCCGGCTCGATCGCCTCGCTCAGCGTCAGCTCGGACGGAACGATCCAGGGCATCTACACCAACGGTCAGATCCAGGACCTGGTCCAGCTGCAGGTGGCGACCTTCAGCAACCCCGGCGGCCTGAGCCAGGCCGGCGACAACCTGCTGGCCGTCTCGACCAACTCGGGTCCGCCCAACGCGGGCGTCGCCCAGGCCGGCCGCGCCGGCAAGATCGTCAGCGGCGTGCTCGAGAACAGCAACGTCGACATCGCGCAGGAGTTCACCCGCCTGATCACCGCCCAGCGCGGCTTCCAGGTCAACTCGCGCACGATCACGACGACCGACGAGCTGCTGCAGGAGCTGGCCAACCTCGTCAGGTAGCCCTAGCCGTAGCCAACGTGCCCGTGCCCGTGCCCGGAAGCGAGCGGAAGAAGGAGCTGTCGCTGTCAGCGGCAGCTCCTTCGCGTTCCGGAGATGAGAACGGGGAAAACTGGAAAACTAGAAAGCGAGCTGTCGCTGAGTGCGGCAGCTCCAACTGATTCGTGTGCGTGAAGAAGGAAAGCATGAAAGCAGGAAGGGCCACTAGCTCCGCCCAGAGGGATCGTCTCTTCCTGACTTCCTCGCTTCCTGCGTTCCTTCTCAATCTCGAAGCGCGGGTAGCGCCCCCGCAGCAGGGGCGCGTCTTCTAGTTTTCCAGTTTTCTCCGTTCACACACTCGACTCAGAGGGAGCTGTCGCTGACTGCGACAGCTCCCCCGCGTTCCAGCCCCCGCGCGTCGAGATCCTCGACAACGCGCTCCCCCCGAAACGCGCCCAGCGCCGCCAATCCGGCCGCCGGCAGCGAAGCCCCCACATGGCCCCTAACCCGATTTCTGACGGCGACTTCGGCACTTCCTGCAGGGGGCGGCAAAGCTTGCCGCCCTTGCCGACGCAGGACTTGGAGACGACGCGCTAAAGCCTGTGATGGCCCGACCGAGAATGCCCAAGGCGATGGATCGGCCCGTGCTGTGTGTCTGGCATGAGCGGCCTCTACGCCAGCGCGAACGCCATGCGAAACCTGATGCAACGTCAGGAAGCGATCGCCAACAACCTCGCCAACCTCGAGACCCCGGCCTTCAAGCGCAGCGTGATGGCCACCCACGGCTTCGGCGAGGCCCTCGACGAGACCATGACCAAGAGCGCCCAGTCGCTGATGCCGATCAGCGAGGGCGGGATCGACCTCAGCCAGGGGCCCCTGCAGTCCAGCGAGCGTGAGCTCGACCTGGCTCTCGAGGGGCCCGGGTTCTTCGTCATCCAGACGCCCCAGGGCGAGCGCTACACCCGGGCCGGCAACTTTCGCCGGGACGAGGAGGGCCGCCTGACCGATCAGAGCGGCCACCCGGTCCTCGGCTCGGGCGGCCCGATCAAGCTCGGCGACGGGCCGGTCTCGGTGCAGCGCGACGGCTCGATCAAGGCCGGCGATCAGCAGGGCACCCTGCGCCTGGTGAAGCTGCCGACCGAGTCGCTGGTCGCCGTGGGCGGCAACCTCTTCAGCTCGAGCGCCAAGGCCGAGCCCGCTGACGAGGTCAGCGTGCGCCAGGGCCAGCTCGAACGCGCCAACACCGACTCGATCCAGGAGCTGGTGGGAATGATCCGCGTCCAGCGCAGCTACGAAGCTGCCGGGCGCTCCATGCAGACCGTGTTGGCCGCCCTGGAGCGGGCGGCCAGTGAGCTCCGCTAGGGAACCAGGAAGACCAGGAGGAAGAGCATGAGCGCCTTGCACACCGCCGGGACCGGCATGCGGATCCAGCAAATGAAGGTCGACGTGATCGCGAACAACCTCGCGAACGCCAACACGACGGGCTTCAAGCGCACCCAAATGGACTTCCAGGACCTGCTCTACCAGAACCTGCAGCGGCCTGGCCTCGAGACCGCGACCGGGCAGCAGGCGCCCACCGGGCTCCAGGTCGGCTCGGGTGCGCGGGTCGTCTCGACGACCAAGGTCTTCGCCCAGGGCGGGCTCGAAGAGACCAGCCGCGACCTCGACGTGGCGCTCCAGGGACAGGGCTTCTTCCAGGTCTCGCTCCCAGACGGGTCGACTGGCTACACGCGCGACGGCTCCTTCCGCATGAGCGACACCGGCGCCCTGGTCACCGCCGAGGGCTACCCGGTCAGCCCTCAGATCACGATCCCGCCCAACACCCTCTCGATCCAGATCGGCAAGGACGGCGGCGTGAGCGTGCTCACGGCGGACTCGCCCGAGACCGCCACCCAGGTCGGCACGATCACCCTGGCGCGCTTCCCCAACCCGGCCGGCCTCAGCAGCGAGGGCGGCAACCTGCTCCGCGCGACCCCCAGCTCCGGCCAGCCCGTCGTGGCCCAGCCCGGCGCGGACGGCATGGCCTCGCTGGTGCAGCGCTTCAAGGAGCGGAGCAACGTCGACGTCGTGACCGAGCTGGTCAACCTGATCACGGCGCAGCGGGCCTACGAGGTCAACTCCCGCGCGATCCGCACCAGCGACGAAATGCTCGCCCAGGTCAGCAACCTCACCCGCTAAGGAGCGTCGCCGTGGATCTACGTCACTCAATGGTCTTGCTCCTCCTGGCCTGCGCGAGCAGCGCGCTGGCCGCGCCGCGCGCCGAGCTGCGAGCCGAGGCCCGCGTCGCCGGCCGCGAGCTGCGCCTGGGCGACGTGGCCCGGGTCGACTCGCGCGGACTCTCGGGGCTGGTGCTCGGGCCCGCCCCCGCGCCGGGGCGCGTGCAGCGCCTCGACCGCGCCGAGCTGGCGCTGCGCCTGCGCGCCCTCGGGGCGCGGGTCGAGCTGGCCGGCGCCGAGCAGGTCGCGGTTCGCGCCGAGACGGTCCGCCTCGCGGGCGCGATCCTCGAGCGTCGGGCGCGCCGAGCCCTCGACGCAGAGCTCCGCCGGCGCGAGCTGACCCAGGACGTCGAGCCCCGCCTGACCCAGGGCCTCCCCCCCGAGGTCGTCGTGGCCGTCGGCCGCAGCAGCTCTGCCTTGCGCACGGCGCTCCCGCCCAACTTCGCCGCGCAGGTCGAGCAGGGGAAGGTCAGCGTCCTGGTCGAGGTCGTCCTCGACGGCGTCGTCGGCCAGCGCTTCGCGATCCGCTACGAGCTGCGCCGCTACGTCGAGGCCCTCGTCCTGACGCGCGACCTGCCCGCGGGGACGACCCTCGGAGCGGGTCAGCTGACGACCCGTCGCATGGAGCGCGTGA
>CALDQK010000632.1 GCA_937911525.1 uncultured bacterium | reverse complement strand
GCGGCCGCGTGGATCCGCTCCTCGAGGCCGCCCTCCTGCTTGGCGAGCGCGGTCAGGCGCTCGTGGGCCTCGATCCAGCTCTGGACCCCTGCGAGGGGCGCCTTCAGCTTGGCGCCGCGCAGCTGCAGCTCGAGGTCCTGGACCTCGCGCAGGTAGCGCGCGTGGAGCAAGGGCGCGTCGCCGAAGGGCAGCTGATCGAGCAGGACGAAGGCCTCCGAGGTCCGCTGGTGATCGAGCAGCCAGGCGGCCTCGAGCTGACGCGCCTGATCGCGCAGGGGGCCGGGGCGGTCGAGGAGCACGCGCCAGGGGCGCTCCTCGCCGGCGAGCAGGCAGAGGCGAACGATCAGGCGCAGCCAGGCGGGATCGCTGACCGTCGAGAGCCGCTTGAGGGGCGCCTCGGCCAGGGGGCCCAGGTCGGGGCGCGCGCTGTGCCAGTAGTAGTCGACGGCGGCCTGGCCGTCGGCGAGCTGCTGCCTGGCGAGGAAGGCGCTCACGAAGGCGGTGGCCGCGGTCGCGGCCTCCTCGGGCGGGCTGCCGAGGGCGATCCGCGCGCGCGACGCGGCGGCGCTCAGCGCGGCCTGGTGCTCGGGCTGCTCGTCTTCGGCCTGCTCGACCTTGCGCAGGGCCTCCTGAGCGGCCTGGAGGGCCAGGTCCGGGCGCCGGTCGGCCAGGGCGCGCTTGGCGTCGGCGAGCGCCGTCGCGACGAGGTCCTCGAGGCGCTCGGACTTCTCGCGCTCCTCCGCCTCCACCGTGGCGCGGGCCCGCGCCTCGAAGAAGAGGTGCAGCCCGAGCACGCCGCAGAGCAGGAGCACGCTGACGACCAGCGCTCCGACCGGCCCGGCGTGGAGCTTGACGAAGCGCGCCGCGCGCCGCGCGCGGACCATGGGGGTCACCTGCCCGGCCAGGACGCGGTCGCCGCGGAGGTAGGCCTCGAGGTCCCGCGCCAGCTCGCCGCCGCTGCCGTAGCGCTGACGCGGGTCCTTGGCGAGGGCGGCCAGGCAGATCCGCTCGAGGTCCTCGGGGACCCCGCCCTGGAGCTCGCGCGGCGGGGTCGGCTCCATTTGGACCACCGCCTGGCTGACCTGGTCGACGGTCCGGCCCCGGAAGGGGAGCTCGTTGGTGAGCATTTGATAGAGGATCACGCCCAGGGCCCACACGTCGGTCGAGGGCCCGACCAGCTTCTGCTGGCCCTGGATCTGCTCGGGGGACATGAAGATCGGGGTCCCGATGATGTCCCCGTCCTGGGTGAGCGAGATCGAGGCGTCGCTGAGCTTGGCCAGGCCGAAGTCGGTGATCCGGGGGGTGCCGTCGGCGCCGATCAGGACGTTGGCGGGCTTGACGTCGCGGTGCAGGACTCCGCGGCTGTGGACGTGGTCGAGTCCGCGCGCCATGCGGCCGAGGAGGTCGACGGCCCGCGGCAGGGGCAGGGCGCCCCGGTCGAGCAGCTCCTGGAGCGTGGTCCCCGGCACGTAGTCCATCGTCAGGAAGGGCAAGCCCTGGGTCACGCCGTAGGTGTGAACGTTGACGATATTGGGGTGATTGCAGCGCGCGAGCGACTTGGCCTCGCGCTTGAAGCGCTCCACAGCGTCGGGGTTGTCGTGCCCCCCGACCAGGATCTTGAGCGCCACCTCCCGCTTGGTGCGCGTGTCCAAGGCCCGGTACACCACCCCCATGTTGCCGCGCGCGATCTCGCTGCGGATCTCGAAGTGGGCCCAGTTCTGCCCTTCGCGCGGGTAGGCGTTCATATAAGCGGTGCCGATGGGAGGACGCCAAGTGTAACGGTCTGGCAGGGGGGGAGCAGGGACCAATCGACGTGGACGGGGCTGAGCGGGACGGCTATAGTGCGACCTTGGCTCAGCGTCAGCCGAGTGTGTCGCAACCTCCCGTCGCCATTCGCTTTAGCGGCGGGGCGCCACACACCCAGGTGGGCAGCCCAGGTGGGCAGTGCTGCGGTGAGCCCAGACCGGCTCGCAACACCCACCCACGCCGGTAGCTTGGGGGGCAGCGCGAGCCCAGAGGAGCGACGTGACCGATCAGCAACAGATCCTCCGCCTCCTCGCCACGATTCGGGAGGAGGTCGCCGACATTCGCAGTCGGCAGGAGGAGCTCTACGAGCTGCTCATCTCCTACAAGGACCAGATCCACGAAGTGAAGAGCACCGTGGAGGAGGGCCTGACCGGCCTCCCCCGCTCTCCCTACGTCGCGGGCCAGCTGGTGCCCGCCCCTACCCAGATCGATGGCGTGGACGAGTTCGGCCAAATGCTGGCCACCTACCTGCACAAGCACGCGTCCTGGCCGGTCGAGCTGGCCCCCACGGACGTGAGCTTCGACGCGCCGACCGAGGTCGATCCCGACTCGATCGAGCTCGAGCAGGGTGAGAACGTGGTCAAGCGGCGGCGCGGCCGAAGCGGCGGCGGGGGCGGCGGCCCCCGTGACGGCGACCTCGAGCGCGGGCCAGACCGGGGCGTGACCCCGATCGACCTCGACGGAGACGAGGGCAAGAAGAAGAAGAAGCGCCGCCGTCGGCGCCGCAAGAAGAAGACCGGCTCAGAGGCGGAAGCTTAGCCCCAGGGCGAAGCCGATCGCTTCACGGCGCTGCGTGAGCGAGAGCGCGTAGAGGCGAGCCTCGGCTCGCAGCTCGAGCTGCTCGCTCACCCGCCAGCGGGTCCCGATCGCGAGCTGGTGCCCGTCCCAGCTGTAGGCTGGGGCGGCCTCACCCTCCTCGACCGGCCCGCCTCCCACGACCCCGCTCGCCGGCTGGAAGTCCTCCGCGAAGAGGACCCAGTCGCGGTTCAAGCTCAGCTCGAACCCGGCGCAGAAGTAGGTGTCGCCGTCGACGGCGTCGAGCCGCGGCAGGCCGCCGCTGAGGTCCGCCGAGACGGCGAAGCAGAGCGCGCGGTGCAGGGGGATCCGCAGCTCGAGCCCCTCGGGCGCCAGCTCCTCGAGCCGCCAGGGGTCGACCTCGAGCGCGCGGGCCCGGTAGCGGGGCAGCTCCAGCTCGAGGGGCGCGCTCAGCTCGGACGCGCCCGCGCTGCGCTCGATCACGGCCTGGGCGCTGGCCAGCTCGCTGGGCGAGCGCTCGACGCTCGGCCCCTCGTAGGCGTAGGGCCCCGCGCTCGCCAGCCCGGCCAGAGAGAGCAGGAGCAGCGCCGCCAGGGTCCAGGCTTGGAGTTGCACGCGCGGCTCCTTTCTCGGGTTCGTTCGCTCGACCTTCGTCTCTTCGGCACGAGGAAGAGGCCGGCTTTAGCGGCCAGCCCTCGATCCGAGCGCTGAAACGCTGGACGAAACGAGGCTGGGAGGAACGGGCAAGATCTGCCCGTCGACGAGACGAAGGCTCCCTGCCCCAACCCTTCTGAGCCGCACGACTTGAGCCCGTGCTGCGCTCGGCCGGCCGCGTGCGCCCCCTCCAGGTCCACCGAGTCCTGCTCTGAGCAGGACTCACCTTTTCTCTTCCTGAGGCGATCCCTGGGGGCGGCGAGGCGTGGACGGTCCACGTCGAGCCGCCTCCGGGGGTTCTTTGCGCAGGGATACCTCGCCTCGCGTGGAGAAGGATTGCCGTTAGGATCCACCCTCCCCGGAGGCTCCCATGCGATCCAAGTGGCTAGTTCTCGTCCTGCTCCTCGGCATTGGCTGCGCCGCCGAGGAGGGTGCTGTGGCCCAGGAGAAGGAGCCCGCCCCGACCAGCCGCGACACCAAGGCGAACCAGGGCGGCAGCGAGCGAGACGACGCGGGGGGGAAGAAGAAGCCGCAAAAGAAGAAGAAGATGGACCCCAAGGTCTATCAGGCCACGATCACGGACCGCTACGTGAAGGAGGGCGGCAAGCCCTTCCAGGTCACGCAGGTCGTGCTCTTCGTCCCCGAGGTCTCGCTCTTCGGCGGCGCGGCGGGCAAGGAGTCCAAGACCCTGGTGCTCAAGCGCGGGGCGGCCTCGATCGAGGTCCCCTTCGCCAAGCTGCGCGCGATCGAGGTCGGCGAGCGCAAGGAGGACCGGATCACGCTCAACCTCGAGGTCGAGGCCGAGAAGCCCGAGGGCCGCAAGCTGAGCGGCACGGTCAAGGCCAGCCTCGAGCTGCGCGGGACCTACGCGAGCAACGGGTTCAAGACGACGGTCCGCCTGCGCGACGTCAAGCGCCTGACCCTGGCGCTCGACCCCAAGGCCAAGGAGAACAAGTAGCCCCGGCTCAGGTGAGCAGGCCCGCCTGGCGGGCGTCCGGCGCGAGCCGCGCGCGCAGGGCCTCGTCGATCACCGCCCCATAGAGCAGCTGGGTGTGGCGGACCCCGTCCTTGAGGCGGTAGCCCGGACGCCGCCCCTCCTCCACGAGCCCGACTCCGCTCAGGATCTTGCGCGAGGCCTCGTTGCCCGCGAGCAGCGAGGCCTCGAGCCGGTAGGCCTGCTGGAGGTACACGGCCCAGGCCGCGACGAAGCGCGCGCTGCGGGTGCCCACCCCCCGTCCCCAAGAGGCCTCCGCGAGCTGGTAGCCGATCTCGAAGCCACCCGGGCTACCGTCCACGCCCAACGCCGCGGCCATGCCGAGGAAGCCCCCCTCGAGGTCCTCGACCACGAAGGTCGCCCCGGCCGGCAGCGAGCCCTCGCCCAGCTCGCGGCCCTGCGCCTCGATCAAGGGGCCCAGGTAGGCCTCCAAGGCCGCGACCGGGGCCGGGAGGAAGAACAGCCAGCGCCCGACCGCCTCCTCCTGCAGCATGCCGACGATCGCGGGCAGGTCGTCGGGGGTGGCGTAGCGAAAGCGCTCGCGCGCAGCGACGAACTCGGTCTGCATGTCAGGCTCCATAGGCGCGGAAGGCGGCGCGCAGCTCGTCCGGGGCGCAGGCGCCGCCGCGACCGTGCCCGACCAACACCCGGCTGAACTCCCACTCGGCGCAGATCCGCTCCACCGAGCGCGCGACCGCGGCGCGGTCCTCGACCAGCCAGCGGAAGTAGCGCGTCGGCCCGATCCGGCCGTAGCCGCCGATCGCGCGGAACACGGTCCGCGTCAGCCAGGGGTTGTCCGGGCCCACGTCGTGGGCGAAGTCGGTCAAGACCAGCGTCTGGCTGGGGGCGTGGAAGAAGGCCACCTCGTTCAGGCGCGGGACCCCTTCGGTCTGGAGGTGGCGGACCTCGCTGGCCCAGGGCGCGTCCTCGCCGCCGACGCGGGTCGCGTCCGTCAGCGGCGCGCCGCCGAGGTGCTCGAGGCCCGGGGCCGCAAAGAGCAGCGCCTCGGGGTAGGCCGCCTGGTAGTCCGCCAGGAAGGCGGTGTGCATGACGCTCGGCGCGACCAGCCAGCGCACGGGCGCCTCCAGGGCGTCCAGCGCGCCGCGCAGGGCCGGGCTGAGCTCGTTGGGCGAGTGGAGCAGCAGCCCGCCGCCGACCTCGATCACGGTCATGCGGCGCGGGACCCAGAGCGGGCCCATGGTCTGGAGGTGCTGGCGGTGATCCCAGAGCCCCGGCGCGAGGGGGCGCAGGACCTCGCTCAGAGCGGCGCCCAGCAGGCGTGGAAGCCCGGCTGGACCCGGCGCGGCAGGGGCGCGCGGCAGCGCACGCCGAGGTCGCTGGCGTCGAGGACGAGCAGCTCGCTCCCCTCGTCGCTGCTGGTCAGGGTCACGAGCACGCCGGCGTCCTCGTCGCCCTTCCCCGGCTCGGGCACGAACACCACCTCGCCCAGGAAGCCCTGCTCGAGCTCGAAGGTGGTCGCGGCGCCCGAGCGGAGGTCGTATTTGATCAGCCCGTCGAAGAGCAGGTCCTCGCGCGGGGCGACGCGCGGGGCGTAGGCGAAGCGCAGGTCGGTGGTCAGGAGCGCGTCGGCGGCGCGCGGGAACTCGGTCGGCCGCTCGTCGAGCTGCTCCTCGCGGACCGCGCCGCTGCTGAGGTCGAAGGTCCAGCGGTAGAGGTAGGGCTCGAGCGAGATCGAGTCCAGCCGGGCCGAGTCGCGCGCGAGCTCGCTGGGGACCGGGTCCTCGATCCGGCAGGCGGTCAGCACGATCTGATCGCCCTCTTCGTGCGCGTTGATCGTGTGATAGACGTAGCAGGGGTTGGCCTCGAACCAGCGGATCTCGCCGCCGGCCCGCGGCGCGATCCCGAAGCGCGCGGGGACCGAGCGGTCGAAGCCGATCTTGCGCTTGCCCTGCGCCAGCGCGGCGCGGTCGTAGCCGAGCGCGAGGTCGAGCAGGACCACGTAGTTCTCGCTGATCGCTATGTCGTGGGCGACGTAGGCCCGCGGGAGGTCGACCTCCTGCACGTAGCGCAGCTCGCCCTCGGCGCTCACACAGCCGAAGTGATAGTAGGGCTTGCGCAGCAGGTCGAAGCCGAAGAAGAAGAGCTCGCCGGTGCGGGGGCACACCTTGGGGTGGGCGCACATGGAGTGGCGCAGGGCCCCGCCGAAGGTCTCGGGCCCGCGGGTCGTGAGCTCGGGGACCTCGATCGCCATGGGCTGACCCGAGAGCCACCAGGTCGCCAGCACGACCCCGTTGTGCACGATCACGTCGGTGTTGGCGGTGTCCTTGATCGGACCGTGGGGGTGACGCGGGTCGAGGGGCTCGAGCAGGCCGCCCCACAAGGCGCGCCCCGCCTCCTCCTCGAGCTCGTAGGCGCGGGTGCGCACGAAGCGCGAGCGGTAGGTCGCGCGCCCCTCGCGCAGCTCGACGCCGTGCAGGAGCCCGTCGCCGTCGAACCAGTGGTAGCGCCCCGGCGGCGCGAAGCGTGGGTTGCCGCTGTTGCGCACGAACTGGCCCGAGAGCCAGGTCGGCAGCTCGCCTTCGCTGGGCTGCAGCTCGCAGGCGTCGTGCTCGCCGTCGACGGGACGGTGCGGTCCCCTCAGGTATGGGGCGTCTTCGAGTCGCGTCATGCCGTAGGGTGCTCGGCCTCGTCGCCACTTGCAAGGAGTCATCATGAGCGAAGCCTTCCTGCTCGGCGTCGGCCTGACGCCCTTCGGCGTGCACGCCGCGCGCACCCACAAGGACCTCGCCGCCGAGGCGGTCCGCGCCGCCCTCGCCGACGCGGGCCTGAGCGAGGGCCGCGCCCCGATCGAGGGCGCCTACTTCGGCAGCTGCGCCCTCTCGGTGTTCGGCCAGGCCAACCTCGGCGGACAGGTCGTGCTCGGACCCCTCCAGCGGGGCGAGGACGCCTGCCTCCCCGAGCGGCTCCCGGTCGTCAACGTCGAGGCGGCCTGCGCCACGGGCGCCGCCGCCCTGCACGGCGCGGTCACCGCCGTGCGAGCCGGGGACCTCGAGCTGTGCCTCGTGGTCGGCGTCGACAAGACGATCGTGCCCGACGACCCCTTCCGCACCGTCGGGATCTTCCTGGGCGCCCTCGACCAGCTCGACCCCCGGCTGTGGCAGGAGCACTACGCCAGCCAAGCCGAGGCGGCCGGCCTGACCTTCGCGCCGAGCAAGCAGCGAGTCGTGGTGCTCGACGCGGTGGCCCTCGCGGCCGAGGCGCACATGCAAGCCCACGGGGTCACGCGCGAGGACCTGGCCTTCGTGGCCAGCAAGAACCGCGGCCACGGCGCGCTCAATCCGCTGGCCCAGCGCAAGAAGCCCATCAGCGCCGACGCGGTCCTGGCAGAGGACGTCCTCTGCGGCCCCTTCTCCAAGAGCATGTGCGCGCCGATCGGCGACGGCGCCGCGGCGGCGCTGATCTGCTCGCGGGCCTTCCTCGAGCGCGCCGGCGCCCGCGCCCGCGCCCGCGCGGTCGAGGTCGCGGCCTGCGTCCTGGGCGGCGGGCTCTTCGCCCCCCTCGGCGGCGAGCCCGCCGCCAAGGGCACCGCAGCGCGGGCCTACGAGCGGGCCGGGGTCGTGCCCAGCCAGGTCTCCCTGGCCGAGGTCCACGACGCGACGGCCTTCGCGGAGCTGCGCCTCTGCGAGGCGCTCGGCTTCTGCGAGGAGGGCCAGGGCGCGGCCTACGCGCGCGCGGGGCACACGACCCTCGGCGGCGAGCGCCCGCTCAACACCTCGGGCGGCCTGGTCTCCAAGGGCCACCCCCTGGCCGCGACCGGGATCGCCCAGGTCGCCGAGTTGGCGACCCAGCTGCGCGGCGAGGCCGGCGAGCGCCAGGCCCGCGAAGCCCGCGTCGGCCTGGCGCACAACGGGGGCGGCCTGCTGGGCTTCGACGAGGCCCTCTGCGCCGTCACGATCCTCCGTCCCTAAGCGGAAGGCCGCGATCATGGTGGGGCTCGCGGTGGGGAAGGCCCCGCGCGGAGGTCCATGATCGCGACCTCCCGCTTAGCTGAGGGCGGAAGCGTCCGGCGTGGCGAGGGCTGGCACCCTGCGACCCGCTGCTCGGAGTCGAGGGGGGTGGTGAGTCTTAGCGAAGGCATGTCCAAGGTCTGCCCGCTGTTGCACCAGAACACTCGCGACCAGGGCTACTCGAGTTGCTTCGCTGGCTCGACGGCCGTCTGGTGGCGGCTACTGAAGGAGGAGAGCAGGAGCAGGAAGGGCGGCCCGTACAGCGAAGAACCTGGAGCGGCCGCGGCCGCCCCAGGTTCCCCCACTTTCCCCTTTCGGGTCCTCAGGCTGAGGTTGGCGGGAGAATAGGAGATGGCCTTCGCTCAAACAAGAACTTCATGACTCCCGCGCCACGAAGTCCTCGAGTGAGTGCTCTCGCCTGCCGGGCAGCCGCAGCCTTCCTGTCCTTCCTTGGTTCCTGCTTTCCTCCTTCAGCGCCACGTCTGGACGCCCTCGCCTCGCGAGCGTGGCCTGAGTCGCGTGGGATGGTCGGCCGTGCCCGTGCCGGGCATGCGAACTTCGGAGGAGCCGGGCCTAGAGCTGCTGGTCCATGACCCGGCTCTCGATCGTCATGGTGACGAAGAAGCCGGTCAGGAAGGCGAGGCCGGTGAAGGCGACCAGGCCGGGGAGCACGAAGCCGACCGCGAGCTGACCGAGCTGGCTGAGGATCACGATCGACTTGATCACGGTGCTCGCGCCGGCGGCGACCGAGAACAGGGCCCCGCAGCGGAGGCGGTCGAGGTTCGAGCGGATCAGACCGTGGCCCAGGCCGGCGCCGATCGCGCCGTCCGCGATCACCCACAGCGCGCCGAGCCAGCCGAGCGAGGTCGAGAGGCTCAGCAGGGAGCCGAGCCCGAACACAGCCGCGACGGCGGCCATGGTGGTGCGGCGGAAGCTCTCCCGGCGCACGACCGCGGCCCGGGTGTGCTCTTCGCTCGCCTGCTTGGCGGCCGCGATCTGCTCGCGCACGTGCTCGGGCAGGAGCTCGGCGGCGACCCCTTCCTGGTTGGCGCGGCGCGCCTGACCGAGCTGGATCGCGCGCCGCCCCGGCGAGCGGTGGGTGGGGATCGCGCTGGGGATCTCCTCGGCGCAGCGACCGCAGCGGAGCGAGTCGGGCGGGTTGCGCGCCTCGCAGGCGGGACAGGTCGCGTAGGTCGCGAGGGTGCCGGTGGCCGGGATCTCGATCCGGCGCACGGCCTTCTTGGCGGGCTCGTCCTTGGCCTTCGGCTTGACGACGATCTTGGCGGGGACCTTGGCCGGCGAGACGCCGGGGAGCGGGGGCTCGACCAGGACCGGGCCCTGGTCGCTGGCCAGGGGCGACACGTCCACCAGGCCCACGTCGGACACGTCGCCCGAGTCCTCGGGCTCGTGGTCGCCGGGGCGCTCGGGGGCGCTCTCGAGGAGCTCGGGCTCGGGGGAGTCGTCGGAGCCGTGATCCTCGTAGAGGACCTCGGCCGAGTCAGGGCTCTCGTCGACGAAGCCCAGGTCAGAATCGTTCTCGGACTCGGGTTCGCGCTGCAACAGCTCCATGAGACCTCATAGGCCAGCCCCGGCTGACTCCTAAACGTTAGCGGGCTCCCCAGGTATGGGGAGCCCACTCGGGATAAGAGACTGCAGGGCAGTGGCTTACTGGTACTGCGTGCCCTTCTGGATCCAGGTCAGGATCGTGTCGTAGTTGACCGAGCCGACCGCGAAGAGGGCGACCGGGTGCCCGTCGCCGCCCGTGGCGTTGACGAGCAGGTTCGAGCCGGCGGGGTTGTTGGTGCTGGTCTCGTTCACGATCGACATGTAGTCCGCCATGTCGTCGGTCAGGCCCGCCGAGAGAGGCATGTCCCCGAGGCCGCTGTGGCAGCCGGCGCAGGAGGCCATGATCGGCTTGATATCCACCAGGTAGGTCGGATCGGTGGGCACCGCAGGCGTCGCGGGGGCCGTGGTCGAGGCCGACCCGCCGTCGAAGGCGGCGCCGTCGCGGATCCACTGCAGGACCGCGTCGTATTGGCTCGAGCCGCTCGCCCACAGGGCGCCGCCGGCGTGGGCCACGTCGCCGCTGGCCTTGGCGAGCAGCGCGCTCGCGCTGGGGCTGGTGGTGTCGACCTGACCCAGGGTCGCGTTGAAGTCCGCGTTGTCGTCGCTGAGCCCGCTGCTGAGCGTGTAGCCCGTCGCCATGGTCGCGTGGCAGCCGACGCAGCTCGCCTGGAGCAGCGGCTTGACCGTCGCCAGGTAGCTGGTGCCGCCGCCGGTGCCGCCCGTGCCGCCCGTGCCGCCGGTGCCGCCCGTGCCGCCCGTGCTGCCGCTGTAGCTGTTCCCGATCCGCGCCACGACCTTGGCGCCGTTGACGGTCCGCAGGCCCAGGACCAGGATCCCGCTGTCCTTGCTGGCCAGCGCAGTCACGCCCTGGCTGCGGGGCAGGTTGGGCTCGTCGATCATTTGGCCGCGGGGATCGCGGTAGACGAGGCGACCCGTCTCAGTGCCGGCGTAGACGGTGCCGTCCTGGAAGGCGAGCGAGATCGGCGCGTCCTGGGTGAAGCTCTCGATCAGCTCGAGGCCGTTGTAGCCGTTGATCCAGAGCGAGCCCCCCTGGACCGCGTTGGTCGCCAGGTCGTATTCGCCGACCGCGACCACGATCCCGCTGCTCGTCGAGAGCAGCGCGGTGACCTTCTGCACGGTGGCCGCGTTGTTGACGCTGAAGGGCAGGGCCACCTGCTGGAAGCCGTTGGCGTAGTTGCCGCGGAACAGGCAGGCGGAGCCGCTGGGGGTCGAGGGGCCGGCGCCGACCCACATTTCACCGAAGTGAGGGATCGCGACGGTGGGGAGGCAGTCGTTGGGGAAGAGGTCGCTGCGGCTCTGCCAGGTGCCGCCGACGGGGAGGTTGTGGACGGTCGAGGCCTGCTCGGGGGAGCCGCCGAAGCCGTAGATCTCACCGCTGAGGGTCGCCACGACCATGCTGCGCTGGTCGCCGTCGACCACGCGGGTCCAGACGCTGCCCTGGCGGAGGTAGATATCGCCCGCGCCGTCGAAGGTCAGGTCGGTCGCGCCGGCGTAGGCCGAGGAGCCGACCACGGCCAGGCTGGTGGGCTGGAAGATGAACCCGGTCCCGGTGGCGGTCAGCGTGGTGGTCTGAACGCTCGAGATCGAGAGCTCCGCGACCTCTGCGGTCGGGTTCGCGGTCGCGAGGACCACGCTCTCGACGACGGCGATCGCGTCGACCGAGCCGCCCGAGGTCAGGTTGAGCGAGATCGAGCTCGTCCAGGCGTAGCCGCCGCCGTCGCGGGAGGCCACGCTCCCGATCGCGCCGGAGGTCACCGCCGCTGCGGTGGAGGCGCTCCCGCTGGAGGAAGAGCCCTTGGAGCACCCGGCGGCGATCAACCCCAGGGCCATGATCATGGTCAGCGAAGCAACGAGCGAACGACTCACAACAGCACCTCTCGAATCCCACGGGTGGCTAGTGCAATCGAGAGGCCGTTCGCCGAGACGCCTAAGTCACTGAAACGTAACGAGCGATCGGTCTCGCTGGGGGATCGGTTTCAGGATTTGGAGTGCCCATCGTTCACGGCTGCCCTTTGCGTCCCATCGTGGGACGAACCGTGTAGAGGGCGGAGAGAGACGCTCGAGCGACTTCCACTCTTGCGCTTCGAACTCGACCAGGGCGAGCACCTGATCGAGAGCCTTCCTCCCAGGGTCGCTCGTCAGCGCAGCCGAGCGACGCCGGTCAAGGAGCTCTCCAATCGTGCCTCAGAAGAGTCGGCATGCTCTGTCGCTCACACTTGAGGGACGAGGTCCCTCCGGAGCCACGCTCAGCGTGTGAGCGCGCTGCCGACTCTGAGCCCAAAGATGGGGGTCTGGGGGGCGCCTCCCCCAGGAGTTACAGCCCCCCAGGAGTTACAGCTACTTCTTCTTGCGCTTGAAGCGCTGGGTCCGACGCAGGCCCTGAGTGGCGATCAGGCCCTCGGTCGCGGCCTTGTGGTCGGGGTCGATCGCGAGCGCCCGCCCGTAGACTTCGACCGCGTCGCTGAGCCGCTTGAGCTTCACGAGCGCCTCGGCCTTGGCCACCAGGAGCGGGATCGAGGTCGGCCGGTCCTTCAGGCCCGACTCGGCGACCTCGAGCGCGCGCTTCCACTGCTCGCTGGCCCCCGCGAGGCGAATCGCCTGCAGGCAGGCGCTGGTGCGGGGGCCGGGGCCGTCGGGTCCGGTCTCGGCCTCCTGCTGGGGCTCCTTGGTCTTGCCATCCTTCTCGAGGCGGCGCATGACCCGCTTGAGCAGCTTGTGGGCCGCCTTGGCGTTGGGCTTCCAGGCGATCACCTCTTCGAGCACGGCCCGGGCCCGCTCGTTGCGCCCCAGCTCATGCAGGATCCAGGCCAGCTGGAGGCGGATCTTCCAGCGCGAGGGCGAGAGCTCGATCGCGCGCTCGTAGGCCGGCACCGCCCCCGCGGGGTCGCTCTTGACCACGTAGAGCACCTCGGCCAGGCGGACCGCGGCCTTGGCCGAGTGGGGGTGCCAGCGGCAGGCCTCCTGCAGGGTCTGCACGGCGTCGTCGACCCGCTTGAGCCCGACCAGCACGCGGGCGAGGTGCAGGCGGGCCGGCAGGTGGTCCGGGGCGAAGGCCGAGGCCATGGCCAGCTGCGCGCGCGCCTCCTCGAGGTCGCCCTTGCGCTCGTGGGCCTGGCCGAGGAAGAAGCCCACCGCGGGCGAGGTCGGCAGCAGGGCGCCCAGCTCGGGGCCGAGCGAGATCAGCTCGTCGAGGTGGCCCTCGTCGAGCATCTCCTTCATCAGCTCGGGCACGCGCTGCTCGGGGTCGGCCTTGGCCTGCTCCAGCCGCCTGCGGGCCTGGCTCAGCTCGTCGCTGATCGTCTCCAGCCCCTCGAAGGACTCCTCGAGGATCGACTGCTTCTCGCCCGGGTCCTCGTCCTCGTCGTCCTCCTCGATCTCGAAGGCCACGAAGCTCTGGCTGCGCTTGAGCCGCTTCTTGAGCTCCTCGAGGGCCGACTCGCTCACGACCGGGGCCGCGTCGTTGGGGTCGCGCGAGGGGTCGTCCGCCGCGATCACGCGCGAGGCGCTGAGGCTGGTGGTGGTCGAGCGGCTGGTGTGCCGCAGGGCGGTCAGCGCCTGCTGGGCGGCCTGGCAGTCCGCGAAGCGGTCCGCGGGGTCCTTGGCGCAGAGGCGCTCGAGGAAGCCCTGGACCTCGGTCGGGATCGCCTCCTTGGTGTGCTCGCTCAGCTGGGGCAGAGGCTCGAGGATGTGCTTCTCGAGCACCTCGAAGGTCGAGTTGCCCATGAAGGGCGGCCGCCCCACGATCAACTCGAAGAGGGTGACCCCGAGCGAGTAGAGGTCGCAGCGGTGGTCCATTTCGCCCGCGCCGCTGGCCTGCTCGGGGGACATGTACTGCGGGGTGCCGATGATCTCGCCCAGGACGTCGAGGTCGGCGCCCGTGGTGCCCGTCATGCGCCGCACCAGGCCGAAGTCGGCGATCTTGATCCGCGGCTCGGGGGTGATCAGCAGGTTGTCGGGCTTGATGTCGCGGTGGATCAGGCGGTGGCCGTGCGCGTGGGCCAGCCCCTCCAGCGTGCGGGCGGCGATCCAGAGCCCGCGCCTGAGGCCCATGGCGCCGCGGCTCTCGAGCACCCGGCGCAGGTCCTGGCCCTTGACGTATTGCATGAC
Organism: uncultured bacterium; assembly: GCA_937911525.1. Lineage (GTDB taxonomy): Bacteria > Planctomycetota > J058 > J058 > J058 > NORP233. The sequence goes on along the minus strand of CALDQK010000632.1, from coordinate 14,061 downwards.
GATGAAGTGGTAGTCGCCGTCGGAGTCGAAGTCGTAGACCGAGACGATCGCGGGGTGCTCGAGGATCGCGGCCGCGCGGGCCTCGATCGCGAAGCGCTCCAGGTAGCCCTCGACGGCGACCATGCGCGGGTGGAGCACCTTGACCACCACGTCGCGGTCGAGCCGCAGGTGGTGGGCGCGGTAGGCCGTGCCCATGTTGCCGACGCCGAGGCGCTCCAGGATCAGGCAGCCGCCCAGGGTCAGGCCCGTGAGGCGCAGCTCCTCCTCCGACGCGCTCAGGTCGCGGGCCTGCTCCTTCTCGAGCGCCTGCTGCAGCTTCTCGAGCGCGTGGATCTGGGGCTGACTGAGGAGCCCCATGGAGGCCATGGTCTGGCCGAGGGTCTTGTTGGGCTGGGCCTCCTGGCGCGCGAGGGCTGACTCGAGCTGGGCCGGGGTGCAGAACCCCTGCTCGACCGCCATTTGCCCGAAGAGCGCGCCATCCACACGCAGAACATAGCCAGCGCGGATGGCTCGAGCCACCGAATGGAACCTCCCCCCAGGAGAGCCGGATGACGGGGGCAGGGCGCTCGCGCGTGAGGGGCGGCGCCGAGCCGCGTCTCAGAGGCGGAGGACAGCAGCATGGGAATGATCGAAGGCTACCGCTCGGCCGCCAAGCTGACCCGCTCGCGGATCGCCGCCAGCCGGCCCGAGGACCTCGAGCACCTCAGCCAGACCCAGGTGGTCGTGGTCCGCGGCTGCTACGACCAGGGCGGGCAGGTGTTCGACCTGTGCCAGATCCCGGCGACCCGGATCCAGGCCGAGCAGGTGGCGGCCGCCCGCTTCAACCCCGACCAGATCCTGTTCGTCAACTGCCCCGGGGATATCGACGCCCGGGGCCTGGCCAAGATCGAGTCCTTCGTGGCGCAGGGCGGCATGCTGGTCACGACCGACTGGGCGCTGACCAACGTGATCGAGCGGGTGTTCCCGGGCACGATCGCCTACAACCGGCGCGCCACGGGCGACGACGTGGTGCGCGTCGCCTTCGAGGAGGTCGAGGACCCCTTCCTCGAGGGGCTCCTCGACGAGAACGACGACCCCCTGTGGTGGCTGGAGGGCTCGAGCTACCCGATCAAGGTCCTCGACCCGCGGGTGCGCGTCCTCGTCAGCTCGCGCGAAATGGCCGAGAAATACGGCGAGGCGCCGATCGTGGTCGCCTTCGAGGTCGGCGAGGGGATCGTCTACCACCTCACCAGCCACTTCTACCTGCAGCGGACCGAGACCCGCACCGCCCGCCACCAGGCCGGCGCCGGCGCCTACGCCAGCCAGAAGGGGGTCTCCTTGAGCGCCGCCGAGCTGAGCGACCCGACCAGCTTCGCCGGCAGCAGCCTGACGGAGGTCCAGTCGGCCTACACCTCGGCCCGCTCGCTGAGCAACCTCGTGATCAGCCAGGGACGGAGGGTCTCCTCCCGCAAGGGCTGAGCCCTCAGCGGAGGGCGTCCGCCAGGCGCTCGAAGCGCTCGATCGCTTCCACGCTGCCGCTGTAGAGCTGGCCGTCGTCGCCGATCAAGACCAGGTGCTCTCCCGCGACGTCGAGGCTGTTGTAGCCCCCCTCGGTCCGCAGCCCGAAGGCGCGCAAGGCCCCGCTGCGGGCGTCCCACACCGCCACCCCCTCCCCATAGCGGGAGCTGCTCCCGGCCGTGTAGACCCAGCGCCCGTCGGCGCTCCAGGCCACCCCGCGCACCGACCCCAGGTGCGCCATGACCGAGAGCGAGCCGGCGATGCCCTGCGTCGCGGGGTGCTCGCGTTGGAGCATCAGCGGGGCGCCCCCCGTGCGCAGGTCCAGGACTCCGGCGGTCCCGTTGCGGCCGCCGAAGGCCACGCGCTCGCCCTCGGGCGAGAAGCGCAGCAGCCGGCTCCCGACCGGGTGGCGACCGACGAGCGCCAGCTCGGGCAAGCTCAGGACCGTGAGCGCGCGCTCGTCCCCGATCGCCACGCAGGCCTCGGAGACCGCCAGGGAGGTCAGGGGCCGCTCGCAGGTGCGCGGGGGCAGCAGCTCGCCCTCCCAGCGGACGTGGAGCTCCCGCTCGGCTCGGGTCCAGGCGATCACGCGCGGCGGAGCCCCCGCGCACGCGAGGAGGTCCCGTGCGGGGACGGAGCCGTAGCTCGTCAGCTGGCCGTCCTCGCGCACGAGATCGAGCCCGCGCGAGCTCTCGACGACCCCGGGCGGGAGATAGACCCGGTCGAGGCGATAGCCGGGCAGCTCCGCCACCAGCGCGCCGTCTGGCTCGCAGAGGAGCAGGGCGCCGTTCACCGCCGCCAAGACGCGCTCCTCCCCGTGGAGCCGGACCTGCCGATAGAGGGCTCGCCGCCAGCGCTGCAGCCGAGGAGGCGCTGGCGTCGGCGAGCGCGCCGGCCCGGTCGAGCTCCCGGCGGGCTCCGCCTCGCGGGTCGGGCTCGCGGTCCTGGGTGCGGCGGGAGACGAGCTCAGCGCGAGTCCGATCAGCCCCACCAGCAGCAGCCCAGCGGCGGCGAACGCGACCCGCGACCGGCGAGGGGGCGGCTGGGCCCGGGCCGCCGCGAGGGCCCGGGCGAAGCTGGCGCCGTCCGCGGGGCGCTGGGCGGGGTCCTTGGCGAGGGCCCGCCGGCAGAGCTCGACCAGCGCGGGCGTGGCCCCCGCGCGCGCCGGGAAGCTCGGCTCGCGGCCCGTGATCTGCACCACCAGCTCGGCCAGCGAGTGCCCTCTGAAGGGCAGCTCGTCGTAGAGCGCCTCGTAGAGGCAGACCCCGAGCGCCCACACGTCGACGGCGGAGCTCAGCTCCTTGAGCCCCTGGAGCTGCTCGGGAGCCATGTAGCTGGGCGTCCCCACGACCTCGCCGGTCCGGGTCAGGCGGATCAGCTCCTCGGCGTCGTGGGCGATCCCGAAGTCGGCCAGGAGGGCGCCGCGCGTCGGAGAGACCAGCACGTTGTCGGGCTTGAGGTCGCGGTGGACGACCCCCTCGGCGTGCGCGGCCCCAGCGCCCGCCGCGACCTGCTCCAGCAGCTCCAGGCGGCGCGCGAGGGGCAGCTCGGGGAGGAGCTCGCGCAGCGAGCGCGCCTCCTCGACCAGCTCGCAGACGAGGTAGGGCGTGCCGTCCTGAGCGCCGTAGCTGTGCACCGCCACCACGTGCGGGTGATCGACGCGCGCGGCGGCGCGCGCCTCCCGCTCGAAGCGCGCCCGCAAGCGCTCGCTCGTCCGCCGGGCGGGGATCTTGATCGCTACGCTCCGCCCCGTCGCGAGCTCGCGCCCGCCGAACACGCTCCCCATGGCGCCCGCGCCGAGGGGGGCCTCGAGGCGGTAGGCCTCGCCGAGGACCGCGCCGACTCCCAGCGGGCGCAGGGGCTCCAGGCCGCCGCCGACCGCGGGCGGAGGCTCGTCGTCGGCGAAGTCCGCGCGCCCGAGCAGCGAGAACAGGTCCTCGCTCACGACCCACCCGGAAGGCGCGCGAGGAAGGCGGCGACCTCGTGCTCGTATTCGGCCCGGTCGCTGGCGAAGCGCGCAATCTCCTCGCGCACGCGCTGAGCGAGCCGCTTGCGCGCGCGGTGCAGGTCGACCCGCACTTGGCCGGCCGGGCGCCCGAGCTCGTCGGCGATCTGGGCCGGGGTCTCGCCGCGCGCCGTGCGCCGCAAGAGCTCCCCCTGACGGGGGTGCTCCTCGCCGACCCGCTCCAGCGCGAGGCGCAGCGCGTGCTCTTGCCAGCAGCGCACGAAGGTCTCCTCCTCGCTCGGGCCGGGGTGAGCGGAGAGGTCGTGCTGGGCGAGGTCGAAGGAGACGTGGCGGGCCGCTCCCCCCCGCTTGAGCGCTCGCTGCGCCCGCCAGTGCTCGAGCAGCACGTTGTGGGTCAGCCCGAGCAGGAAGGAGCGGAAGCGCCCCTGGGCGGCCAAGCCGCGCTCGAGGGCCGACTGGGCGAACAGGCGCAGGAAGACCTCCTGGGCGAGGTCCTCCGCCTGCGCGTCCACGCCTTGCTGGCGGAGGTAGCGCACGACGGGCGGCCGGTAACGGGCGACGAAGCCCTCGACCGCGCTGGCGTGACCGGCGGCTGCGTCCTCGAGGTCGCTCCAGATCGTGGTCCGAAACACACCCGGTTCTACCGCGGACGGACCTCCACTCGCAGCACGCCGTCCTGGGGCTCGGCGTGGATCAGGAGCAGGCCGCGCTCGGGGAGGTAGCGCCAGCGAATCGGCGCTGACGCCCGCACCGAGGCCCCCCGGGGGAAGCGCCTCCGCGGCGCGGCGACCACGGTCGGCGCCGCGGAGGCGGCGGGCAGGAAGCGCAGGGTCAGCGTCTGGCTGGCGGGATCCCAGCCGCCGCCGCCCAGGAGTCGTCCGGCGACGCGCCGAGGGTAGGGGGGCAGGACGAGGTCGAGGTCTCGCTGGGGGGCCCCCGGCCGGTGCTCCCAGTAGGCCGCGCCGAGGGCGTAGCGATCCAGCTCGCCGATCACGCCCCGGGCGTAGGCGTCGCGCCCGGCGCCAGCCGGCAGGGTGTCGAGGTGGCCCCACTCACCGATCACGAGCGGCGCGCGCAGACGCGTGGCGGCCAGGCGATGCCCGCGCAGGGTCTCGCGCACGCGCCCCAGCTCCCCGTCGAAGCCGGCCCCGGAGTCGACGAAGGCGTCGTAGAGGTGCGGCGCGTAGACCAGGTTCCCCAGCGCTGGCCGGGGCATGCGGCAGGGGACCCCCACCCCGACCAGCGCCATGGGCTCGATCCAGATCGGCGTGTCGGGATCGACGGCGCGGATCCGGGCGCCGACGCGCGCGTAGAAGGCGCTCAGGCGCGCCTCGAAGCCCGCGTTCACGTCCCCGAGGGCCCGCAGCAGGCGGTGGTGGCTGCGGGGGTCTCGCGCCAGGCGCTCCAGCTCGGCCAGCAGGTCGGTCTTCAGGCCGGCGCCGAAGGCGCGCCCGCCTGCGTGCGCGGCGCGGAGGGTGCGCAGGGGCCCCCCACGCAGTCCCTCCGCGAAGGCGTGGATCAGACCCCGCTTCGCCGAGCGCGCGCCAGCGCGGGCCGAGGCGACCAGGCCAGGCCGGACCGAGGCCTCGAGCAGGTCCTCGAGCGCGGCCAGGACCTCGCGCCCCAGGAAGGGCTCGTTGATCAGGTCGTAGCCGACGAGGCGCTCGACGCCGCGCAGCTCGCCGGCGAGCGCGACCCAGGCGTCGGCGTAGCGATCGGCCAGCCCGCGCCCGCCCACGGGCTGGTTGCTCCAGAGGGCCTCGAAGCTCTTCCACACGCGGGGCTCGGCGTAGCGAGCCTGCCACGGGGCGCTGGCGGGGAGGTCGAAGCTCCCCCGCCCCAGGGTCGCCCAGTCGGGCGCCCCGTGGCCGGTGACGGGTCCGCCCCACACGTCCTGGTGCATGTCGATCAGGACCTGGACCCCGGCGTCGGACCAGGCCTGGGCGCGCTCGCGCACGGCGCGCAGGTAAGCCGCGTCGAAGGCGTTGGGGCGGGGCGAGATCGCCCGCCAGGCGACGTAGAGCCGCACCAGGTTGGGCCCGCTGGCCGAGCCCAAGGCCGCGACCTCGGCCGCCGAGTGCGGCGGGAGGAAGGGCGCCTGCTTGCTGCCGGCATTGACCCCGCGCAGGAGCACCTGGCGACCCTGGGGATCGACCAGCCGGAGGCCACGGGCGCGCACGCCGCCGCTGAGCTGGGGGTCCCAGGGGTCGGCGGCCGGCTGGGCCGAGAGCGCGGCGGCGCCGAGGGCCAGGAGCGCGAGGGCGAGAGCGTAGGACCGGGCCTGCATGGGGCCTCCTTCGCTGCGGTGGTTGCGCGCCGCGCCGGAGCGTTACACCACTCGGCTAAGTCGTTTGATTCTATGGCGCTGAGCGAGTTGGCCCGGACGAGTCGTCGCCGCTAGGTTCCCTACGTGAGCTGGGGTAGAGCTAGACAGCGAAGCCGGGGACGGCGCCTCGCAGCGGGCGCGGCGGTGTTGGGGTTCGCTGGAGCGCTCTGCGGCTGCCAGGGGCCTGACTTCACCGAGAAGCGGGCCTTGGCCAGCCCCCTGATGCGCTTCGACGACGACCCGACGGAGGAGCACTTCCGCCGCAAGTCGACCGACTCGCGCGAGGCGAGCGCGGGCGGGCGCGGGGGCGGCGCCGGAGGCGGCTGCGGGTGCTACTGAGAGCGCTCGCGCCGCTCTGCCTCCTGGCAGGCCTGCTGGTCGGCCCCGCCGCCGCTCAGGACGGGGTCGCGCCGATCGCGAGCCCCGCCGCCCCCGCCTTTGCGCCGGCTCCTGCCCCTGCCGCGAGCGAGCGCCCCACGACCACGGTCAGCTTCCGCTTCGGCTACTACGAGCAGGACGACGAAGACGGCCTGGCGGGCAACCCCTTCCTGGACGAGGACGCGACGGTCCTCGAGCCGGTGCTCCTCGTCGAGCAAGAGGTCAGCGAGGACACGCGCGTCTCGGGCAAGTTCAGCCACGACTACGTGTCCTCGGCCTCGATCGCGCGCCTGGACAACTACCCGAGCCAGTCGGGGGCCTCGGCGGACTACTACTTCGGGATCGACCTCGGCGCCCAGACCAAGGTCCAGGACGACTTCACGCTCTCGGGCAACGCGCGCTACGCGATCGAGCGCGACTACCGCTCGGCGGGCTTCACGGTGGGCTTGCGCTGGGAGAGCCCCGACCGCAACACGGCCCTCGGGGCGAGCGTCACCGGCTACTACGACACCGTGATCAAGATCCGCTTCAACGGGGCCAACGACGGCTCCTCGCCGCGGCGCACGCTCTCCTTCGACCTCGACGCCTACCGGGTCCTGACCCCCTGGCTGCACGCCGAGGGCGGCTACACGCTCTCGCGCCAGTGGGGCTTCCTGGCGACCGCGCTCAACGCGGCCGTGATCGAGGGGCCGGGCACGCGCCCTAACTTCTTTCTCACCAACGCCTTCCCGGGCGTCGAAGTCGAGGAGGACCTGCCCGGACTGCGGATCCGCCACGCGCTCTGGGGTCGAATCCGCGGCCTCCTCGGCCCAGTGGCCCTGGAGCTCCTGCTGCGCGGCTACGTCGACAGCTGGGGCGTGGAGGCCTTCGAGCTGCAGCCGCGCGCCTTCGTGTGGCTGCTCGAGGACCTGCTCCGCCTGCGCCTCGGCTACCGCTACTACCGCCAATCGAGGGCCCGCTACCACCGGGACCACTTCACCGAGGTCCGCTACCACCGCACTCAGGACCCGGACCTGGCGGCCTTCGACAGCCACACCGCGGGCGCCCAGCTGGCGCTCTTCCTCGGCGATCGCTTCCGCCTGGACGCCGCGATCGACTACGTGTGGCGCAGCGACGACCTCGATCAGCTGCGGACTTCGGCGGGCCTGCGCGTCCGCTTCTGAAGGTGTACCCTTTAGGCCATGCCCTTCTCACGCGGTGGCTACGCCCTCAACGCTCGGCACTCGGTCCCCTTCATCAAGCAGGACTTCATTCACGTCCGCTGCATTGACGAGGAGGGCAAGCCCCTGGCCGGGCGCCACTACGTGATCGTGCTCCCCGACGGGCAGCTGGCCCGCGGCCAGCTCGACGCGGACGGCTGGGCCAAGCACGAGGGGATCAAGCCGGGCGACTGCACCTTCAAGCTCCTCGACCCCGAGGACGTCGTCCCCGACCCGGGACCCGGCGGGCTCCACTTCATCAACGTGGTCGTCAAGGACGAGGAGGACCGCCCGCTCGTGGGCGAGGACTACCTGCTCGGGATCGGCGACGGCACGATCCGCCGCGGCAAGCTCGACGCCGAGGGCCGCTGCCTCCAGGAGCGGATCCCCAGCGGGGCCTGCTTCTTCGCCCTCCGCGGCGGGGACCTCAAGGCCGACAACGCGCGCCACATTCGCCTCCAGTTCATGGACGAGGACGGCGAGCCCCTGGCCAACCTGCCCTTCGTGATCCGCACCGGGGACCAGGCCGTCGAGGGCGTGACCAGCGACGACGGCCGCGTGATCGCCGATATCCCGGGCGAGCTCGACGACGGCGAGCTGACGATCTGGGTCGACGAGGACAAGTCGGGGGAGTCCTTCACCTGGCCGATTCGGATCTCGGAGGTCGCCCGTTCCGGCTGACGGTCGCAGGCTCGCGCGCCGTCCAAGGCGCTGAAGGAGACCTCGCGTGGAGGACCTGCAGATCCGACATGACCTCGTGATCCCCGGCAGCGCGCTCGAAGAGAGCTTCGCGCGCTCGGGCGGTCCCGGCGGCCAGCACGTCAACAAGACCAGCAGCAAGGTCGTGCTCAAGCTCGACCTGCCCGCGGCCGGCGTGTTCAGCGAGGCCCAGATCGAGCGCCTGCGCCACCGAATCCCGCCCCGCTTCCAGGCCCAGGACGGGACCCTCGTGATCGTGACCAGCGAGGGCGAGCGCGACCAGGGCCGCAACCGCGAGGAGGCGCGCAGCAAGCTGGCCGAGCTGCTGCGCGAGGCGCTCAAGCGACCCAAGAAGCGCAAGCGGACCAAGCCGACCCGCGCCTCCAAGGAGCGCCGGATCAAGGCCAAGAAGGAGCGCGGCCAGCGCAAGCAGGCGCGCCAGCAGAAGTGGGACTAGAGGCCCCCTCGCCCCGGTCGAACCTGGGTTGGCATGACCCAAGACCTGCGCTGCAAGCTGCTCGTAGCCCTGATCTCGAGCGGCGGCTTGGTCTTCCAGTGGTGGCTGCTGGGCGCGATCAACTGAGCGCGCCCGCGCCTAGCTCCTCCCGCACGCGCTCGAGGAGGCGCCCGAGCCAGTTCTTGCCCGAGCCGTCTCCGCCGTCGCGTAGCGCTCCCCCCCCGACGCCTAGCGCTCACGGCGCTGTCGAGCGTGCTACACCGGAGGCGTGGAGCAGGAGCGCGAGACCGTGGTGCGCTGGCCAGGGCGGCTGGTCCGAGGCCTGCTGAGAGCGAGCCTGGCCTGCGCCGGTCTGGCCTTCTTGCTCCCCCTCCTCGCCTCGCTCTGGAGCCCCTACGCCGTCCACGTCCAGAGCCCCGTCCGCCCCGGGACCTTGCCCGAAGCCCTGCGCCAGGGCCCCGACCTGCGCGCGGGCCACGACGATCGCCGCCGCCTGAGCGGAGGACATGTCACCCTCGCGGACGCAGCCCGAGACCCCTGGGGCGAGCCCTATCGGGTCCTGCCGGGAGAGGAGCTCGCGCCCGGAGACTGGGTCGTCTACTCGAGCGGGCCCAACGGCCGCGACGAGCTAGGCGAGGGGGACGACCTGCGGGTCGACGGGGCCGCGCCGCGCTTCCTCTCGCGGGCGCGCTGGCGCCTGGGCGCGCTGGCGCTGCTCTGCTGTGGCCTGGCCCTGCTGGCCGAGCTCGCCGGCCCGCCCCAGAGCGAGCGCTTGGGGCGCGAGGTCCTGCGGGCGGCCGCCCTGGCGCTGGCGCCAGGCGCGCTCTGCGTGGCCTACTTGCTCTCGGCCCCCACGTGGCTGCGCACCCTGGTCGCCCCCCTCGAGCCGCTGCTCTTCCTGCCCCTGCCGATCTCGGCCGCGCTGCTGGGAGCCGCCTTGAGCTTCCTCGTCGCGCTCCGCTACCGGACCTGGCGCGAGCCTGCCGCTGAGCACGAGCGCTGGCCCGGCGTCAGGCGACGCCGACGAGCGTGGGCGGTCACGCTCCTGGGCCTGCTGGTCGCGGCGGCGGGCTTCGCCTGGGACCTGCGGCGAGAGCGCGCCCACGAGCGCGCCTGCGTGCTGGCCCTGGCTCAGCTCGGGGGGCACAACGCGATCACGAACCTGGGCTTCCGGGTCTACTACCTGCAGGAGGGCCAGGAAGAGCTGCGCCGCTTCCTCGCGCACGCCCCCAGCGGCCACGCCTACGACAGGCTCGCGACCGCCGCCCTGAAGGCCATGAACGCCGAGGGCGAGCTCGCGCTCGAGGTCCTGCTGGGGGCCCTGCCCCGCACCTTCGATCGCCCCGACCCCGAGCTCGCCGCCTACCTCCGCCGCTACGACCCCAGCGCGGAGGGCCTCGCGGCCCGCTTCGACGCCGACGAGCGGCCAGCCATGCTGCTCGGGACGCTCCTCGAGTTCGAGCAAGAGCTGCTCGCCCGGTGGGGACGCCGCGGCATGATCGAGCGCTTGCTCAGCCTGGCCGAGGACCCCGCCTTCGGCACCCACCCGGGCTTCGAGGACGTCCTGGCGCTCGCGGTCGACCTCTGCGGCGCAGCCGGAGCGGCCCAGCTCGGCGCAGATCGCTCTTCTTCGCGGGCCTATCGCGCGTGGCGGCGCCGGGCCTTGCTCTCCGTGCGCGAGTGGGTCCGCCGCCAAGAGACCCTCCCTCCTCGCTGGTGGCTCACGCTCCGCACGCAGGGTTCGCCGCCCGTCCGCAAGACCGCCGTGCAAATGGAGCTGCGAGTTCACTTCGCCGACGGAGCGAGTCGGCAGATCCACGGGCGGGGCGAGCTCAGCCTGGACGGCCGTCACTCATTCGCCCGCCGCCCGAGCTCGCTCGAGGTGTTGGCGAACGACGAGTGGAAGTGGCTGGTGCCCCTCGACCTGCCCGCCGGCGACGTCGCCCTGCGCGTCGAGCTCCCCTGGGGCGAGGAGGCCAAGGTGCAGCAGTGGGCGATCCCCGCTCGCTAGACTGTTCGTAGAGCGGGGGATCACCATGAGCGACGCGCGCCTGCGCGAGCTGGAGCAGCGCTGCCAAGCGGGGGGCAGCCCCGAGGATCACCTCGCGCTCACGCGCGAGCGCCTGCGCCTCGGGGTGCTCGACCCAGCGCGCCTCGCGGTGGCGGCTCGCTACGGGGACGCGATCGCGGAGCAGCTCGCCGCCCCGGCGACCTCGGCGCGCTGGACGACGACCGGGAGGCCTCGGCGCGGCTGGCGCTGGCGGCGGCCAAGGCGGCGCTGCAGGTCTCGCTGGGGAGCATGTTCAGCAAGGCCAAATACGTCGACAGCTCGCGCCGGGCGGTCCGGGCGGCGCGGGCCTGGCTGGTCGACCCGACGCCGGAGACCTACCGCGACGCCGAGCAGGCCGCGCAGAGCTTCGAGCTCGAGCCCAAGCAGTTCCCGCCCGGCCAGGAGCCCGCCTTCTACCGCACGCTGAAGGCCTGCTCCGGCGCGATCCGCTGCGTGAGCGACCCGCGCCACCCCGACCCCGAGCTGCAGGCCCAGCTCGACGCGCTGGCGGCGCGGCTGAAGCGCCCGGCCGGGAGCTTCCTGGCGGGCAGCTATCCGCGCGCGCGCGAGGACGCGCTCGCGGGCGCCCTGCAAGCCTTCCAGGAGGTCGCGGGCCAGAGCCCCGAGGAGGCCGCCGCGAGCGTGGCAGCCGCGATCCGGCGAGAGGTCGCGCCCTGGCTGCGCGGGGAGCGCGACCCCTTGGCGGACCCCAGCGAGCCCCTCCCGCCCGACGAGGAGCGCCGCCTGCGCCAGCTCTGGGAGCACGCCGCGGCGCAGCCCGCCGACCGCGCGCGGCTGACCGAGCTGGTCAACGCCTGCCGCGCCTTCGGCTGGCGCTACGAGGGGCGAACCCTCGACGAGTGGCAGGCGGACCTGCGCGGGGGGATCAACGAGTCCTGGTATGCCGCGGACCGGCTGGCCGAAATGGGCCTCCCCGCGGTGCCGGGGGCCGTCTACGCGCTCAACGCCAAGTGCGGGCCGCGCCAGCGCGAGCACGCGCTCCAGGTCCTGGCGCGGCTGGGTCCTCAGGCGATCGCGGGCCTGCCCGACGTGCTGCGCTTGCTCGACGACAGCTGGCAGCGGGGCGCGGCGATCCGCACGATCTGCAGCTTCGGCCCCGCCGCCGAGGAAGCCGTGCCCAAGCTGGTCGAGCTCCTCGACAGCGAGCACTGGCCAGGGATCCTCAACCTGCTCGGCGACCTGGGACCCGCCGCCGTCCCGCAGCTGCTGCGCTCACTCGCCGGACACCCCTCGCACGCCACGATCGCGGGCCGCTCGCTCGCGCGGATGGGCGCCGAGCCCGAGGCCGTGCGCGCGCGCATGATCGAGCTCATTCGGGACGACCGGGACAACCCGCTCGGCATGAACGTCGGCAGCGCGGCCGAGGTCCTCGGGCTCCTCGGCGCGAGTGACCAGGGCGAGGTGGCCTTGCTCGAGGGGCTGCTCAGCGCCCCCGGCTCGAGCGCTCGCCAGGGCGCGGCGCGCGGCCTAGGGCACCTGGGCTCGCGCGCGTCGCTGCCCAAGCTCGAAGCGCTCGCGCAGAACGACAGCGAGTACTACGTGCGCGAGGCCGCCAAGGAGGCGATCGCTGCCCTTCAGCGCTCGTGAGCGACAGGCGGCGCCTACCACCCAGCGGTCTGGGGCACCGCCCCAGCACACACCTCAGAGCGAAAGCGTAAGGGGCTGGTGCGCAACCATTCTCGAGGCGTGGAAGGTCACCCCTCCTGCAGCACCAGCCCCTGGTGCTTTCGCGGGCCCAAGATGGGGGTCTGGGGGCGCAGCCCCCCAGGAAACTCAGTCGACGCGGTCGGCGGCGCCGCGGCGCGGGGTCTCGCTCGAGCCGGTCTCGCTGCGGGCGTAGCGGCTGAGCGGCCGGAGCAGGTCGGCCATCAGCGCGCCGAAGTGGTCGCGCTGGGTGCGGGTCGAGCGCGCGTTCTGCGGCATCTCGAAGTGCAGCGCGCGGCGCACGACGCTCGTCTGGAGCGAGCCGGCGCGCTTGGCGCCGCTGGCCCCGTAGTAGAAGTCGATCCGCTTGCCCTCGTAGACGTAGGTGGGGTGGAGCTGGTCGAAGCGGAGCCGAATGTAGTGGCCGACCGGCCAGCGCTGACGGGCCAGCCGCTCGTAGCGCTCGCTCAGCTCGCGCAGCTCCTCGTCGCTGAAGCCGACCGTGGCGCACTCGATCACGTCAACGCGGACCTTGCTGCCCCCGATCGTGACCTTGCGGTTGTGCCCGTGGAACTCGACCAGGAGCGGGATCCGTCCGCTCGGGACCTGGGCCGCCTCGCGCAGACGCCGGAGGTATTCGGCGAAGGTCCGCCGCCCGCGATCGGTGGTCTGTTCCTTGCCGCGCTTGCCGAGCAGCCAGCGCCGCTCGGTCGGGCGGTTGACGTCGAGCCAGCGCTCGTCCTTGGTGTCGCGGTATTCGTCGGCGACCACGGTCCCCCAGCCGAGCTTGCGCGCCACGCGGCGGGCCAGGTCGCCCGAATACATGTCGTAGCCGTCGTGAGGAGCGGCGAGCACGAGACCCGCGGGCTCCCCCGGGCTGTGCTTCATGACGGGGACCGAGAACAGGAGCGGGACGCCGACGACTACGAACGCGAGCATGGTCCGAGGGTGACCGCTCGGACGAACGCGGTCAAGTCGCCTCGACTCCTTGTAGGCGCCGCCAGGGTCTGCTCGAATCCCACCTCGAGAGGAGAGGCGATATGCCGAGTGTGCTGATCACGGGGAGCAACCGCGGGCTGGGGCTCGAGTTCGTGCGCCAATACCAGGCGGAGGGCTGGCGGATCTACGCCTGCTGCCGGACGCCGGCCAGCGCGGACGCCCTCAACGCCCTGGCCGCCGAGGCCGAGACGACCACGGTCCACGCCCTCGACGTGAGCGACTTCGCCGCGATCGAGGCCCTCGCCAACGAGCTCTCGGGCGAGGCGATCGACGTGCTGCTCAACAACGCGGGCGTGTTCGGCGACGGCTCGCCCCTGGGCAACGTGAACTTCGAGGTGTTCCGCAAGACGCTCGAGGTCAACAGCCTGGCGCCGCTGCGCATGGTCGAGTGCTTCCTGCCCCACGTCGAGGCGGGCGAGCAGAAGAAGATCGTCAACGTGACCTCGAAAATGGGCAGCATCAGCGACAACACCAGCGGCGGTCGCTACGCCTATCGCGCCAGCAAGGCCGCGCTCAACATGATCAACCGCTCGCTGGCCCACGACCTCGGCGGGCGAGCCACCACGATCGTGCTCCACCCCGGCTGGGTCGCGACCGACATGGGCGGCCCGAGCGCTCCGCTCCAGCCGACCGAGGCCTGCGCGCAGATGCGCGAGGTGATCGCGGGCCTCTCGCTGGCCGACTCGGGCAAGTTCTTCAACTTCGACGGCGGACTCCTGCCCTGGTAGACCGACCGGCGGTCCACCTGCTCGACGCGCCGCAGCCGCGCCACATGGCGCTGCTGCACCGGCGCCTGCGCGGGCGGGTGGACCTCACGGCGGGCCC
>CALDQK010000631.1 GCA_937911525.1 uncultured bacterium | reverse complement strand
CCCCGCCGCGGACCGGCTGGGCGTCGAGCTGCTCGCGGGCGCGCAGGGCGGCCTCGCGGGCCATGTCCTGGCGGTCGCGCACCGCCTCGAAGCCGGAGTTGCTGAGGGTCAGCGCCTCGCCCTGGCTGACCACGTCGTCCCCGCGGACCGCCTCGGCGATGCAGTAGAGGTCGAGCAGCGGGCGCTCCTCGACGACCCAGGTCCCCTGCGAGTTGCCGTAGTAGACGGCCTGCATCTTGTCCTGGTAGATCGCGCGGGTCGACTGGATCGTCTCGTCCCCGCTGAGGATCAGGTCGTTGAGCTCGCGCAGGTTGTCGACCTTGGTCTGGAGCGAGACCCCGCGGAAGTCCTCCTCGAGGTTCGCCAGGGTCTCGTGGACCACGGCCTCGACCCCGGCCAGCTCGACCTTGGCCGCCGGGACCGCCTCGGCGCAGGCCAGGGCCTGCTCGACCTTCTGGGGGAGCAGGTCCAGGTCGTTGAAGGTCGCCGTGCCCCAGCCGCCCTCGCGCGCCAAGACCCGCACGAAGCCGCCCCGGTCCAGGGTCTCGGTCGCCGTCTCCAGCCGCTCGCCGCGGAACACGACCCGGGTCCCGGTCGTCACCTCGAGCCGGATCTCGGTGTAGCGAGCTCGGCTCTTCTTGAGGGCCTCTTCGATGCGCTGGCGGAAGTCCATCTGCAGCTCCTTGGAACGGCTCCTGGGGACGGGCGAAGGGGCGAAGTCTAGCGGAGACAGGGAGCTGCGACAGGGACTAAACCTCGGGCCCCCGCTGAGCGTTCCCCCTTCAGGCGTGGCTCCCACCCCGTCCCGTGGGGTAAAACGTCCGCATATGAGGTGTGCCGTGGCCGATCTCGAGACCCCCTCCGTCGACTCCAGCAGCAGCAGCTCCACCAACGCTGAGCCGGTGCTGCTGCGCGTGACGCAGCAGCGGCGCGGACTCCGCGCGCGACACCTGGCCGCGGCGCTGGTCTTGAGCGTGTGCCTGACCTTCTCGCAGGGCTGCGCGACCTTCACCGGCCTGCTGACGGGCGCCTTCACCGGCTGCATCGACGCGCCGGCCCAGGTGTATCGCTACAACCGCGCGTCCTTCAAGTACCACCCGGAGTACTGGATCTTCAACGTGCTCCTCTTCTTCCCCCTCGGTCTGGCCACGGGTCCGCTCGCGGGCATGGTCAAGGGCGCGGCCCTCGATATCCAGTGGGCCTTCCTGGACGACGTGACCTACACCAAGGCCTTCATGACCTACCGTCGCCCCTCGATCTGGCGCCCCTTCACGATTCACTGGGATCACTAGTCCAAACCCCCTCGTGCCCGTGCCCGTGCCCGTGCCCGTGCCCGATCGCAGGAAGCAGGGCGCGTGGAACCAGGCGAGCGCACGGAGCCCCCAGAGCCAACCCCTCCTGACGCGCTAGCCGCGCTCCAGCGGGCAGCCCTCGCCCTCTGCGCGTGGTTCGAGCGCCTGGCCGCGGGTGAGCGCTGGCTGCTCAAGACGGCGCTCGCGGCGACCCTGCTGGCGCTCCTCTGCTCCTTCCCGCGCCCCGCCGCCACGACCCAGATCGGCTCGGCCCCGGAGTGGGAGCCGCTCCGCGAGCAGATCGCGCAACCCCTCAGCCCGCGCGAGCACGACCCCGCCGGGCACGCCGCCAAGACCGCGTTCCGGCTCGTCGCCCCTGGCCTGGCCCACCTGCTCGGGCTGGGACCCGCCGGCCTGAAGCTCTTCGAGGCCCTCTGCGGGGTGCTGCTCTTCGCGCTGGTCGCCCTCGCGGCCGAGCGGACCAGCGGCGAACGCAGAGCCGCCGTGCTGGTCACCCTCCTGGTCGCCTCTTGCTTCATGGGGATCAGCGCCTTCGTCGAGCACCGCGGCTTCTTCGACGCGGTGGCCCTGCTGGGGCTGGCCCTGGCCTGCGCCTGGCGCAACCCGGCGGCGGTGCTGGTCGGGGTCTCGCTCGCTTGCTGGACCGACGAGCGCGGCGCGCTGGCGGCCGGGCTCGTGGCCCTGCTCCACTTCGTCGAGGCCCCCGCCGAGCGCGGGGTCAAGCGAGTCGCCGACCCCTGCTGCCTGGCGGTCGCCCTCGCCCTCGGGCTCTACGCCGGCGGCCGCGCCTGGCTGGGCGCGCGCTACGGGCTCCACACGCCCCTCGCCGGAACCGGAGCGCGCTACCTCGTCAACCAGCTCAACAACCTGCCGCTCGGCCTGTGGACCGGGCTCGAGGGGGGCTGGCTGCTCGTGCTCGCGGCGGGCCTCGCGCTGTGGCGCGCCGGGCGCAGGGCCCTCCTCCTGGGCGCGATCCTGGCCGGAGGCCTCGTGATCGGCGCCGCGTTCTCGGTGTGGGACATCACCCGCAGCCTGATCTACCTGCTGCCCTGCCTCTTCCTCGGCCTGCGCGTCCTGCGCGAGCACGAGCCCGCGCCCGCCCGCCTGACCCTCTGCCGAGTCGCCTTCGTGCTCTCGCTGCTCTGGCCCAACCTCTACGCGGCGGGCAAGGGCGAGGTCTCCTGGAACTACCCCCTCCCCCTGATGGCGCTCAAGTATTTCGAGTCCTGAGGGAATGGCGCTCCCAAACCCCTAGAGGGAATCGATCGGGTAGTCTGAGGGGACCGTGGAAGGCCCAAACGAGAAGCGCTCCAGCAGCCGCCGCATCCGCCGCAAGAGCGGACGCCAGCCGCGTTCTAGCGACCCGCTCGAGGATCCGAGCCAGGAGTCGGGCCCCCTGCCGGACGGCAAGGACCTGGCCTCCTTCGCCAAGGACCCCAGCCAGGCGCAGCGAATCCTCGACGCCTTCTCGGGCGGTAAGCCCAAGGTCAAGCGCGCCCCGCGCGAGCAGCGCCAGCCCGTGCCGCACATGCGGCCCAGCGACCTCGAGAACCTGACCCCCGAGCAGCGCCGACTGCAGCGCCTGCTGGAGATCAACAAGGCGATCGTGGGCGAGACCGACTTCGCGCGCGTGACCGAGTTGATCATGGACGCCGCGGTCGAGCTCTCGCGCGCGACCCGCGGCTTCATGGTGATCTGGGAGCGCGGGCAGATGCGCGTCGCCCAGGCGCGCAACTTCGAGCGGGCC
>CALDQK010000630.1 GCA_937911525.1 uncultured bacterium | reverse complement strand
GGCGGGCGCGACGCCAAGCAGCGTGTCGGAGGTGCCGAGCGAGAGGGCGAGGCCAACGAAGAGCGGGGTGAGGGAGCGAGCGCGCATGGCGCTCTCACCCTGGCCACCCTCTCCGAGTTCCGAGCGGCTCTGGCCTCCGTACATGCACCAGCGACGGCCACCCAACGTGGGTAACCGCCGCTGACACGGGAGAGAAGGAGTGAGAGAGAAACGTGGGATTCTGCGATCTCTTGGATCGCACTGGCCCTCTATGCAGGTGCCGGGCCAGCCGGGCACGGACCGCGCAAGTGCCTCGGCCATCGTCCGCCCCCGCGCGAGCGTCCAACCTGGGCACCCTTGCGCGGAGGAACGAATCACGGCGCGGAACGGTCCCGCTCCACCTCGGCCGCCGGAGCGTCGGATCTGGACGACCGAGGCGGTGGTGGAGGCGTCAGAGCCCTGACAACCTGACGCCGCGGTCAGGCTTTCGCCCTTGCCAGCGCAAGAGATAGCTCCACGACTCGCCGCGGCATGACCTTTGTGACCCTGTCTCTCCGTTCCCCGAGCGGCTGACGCCGCGACCCACTTTCAAGCCTGCGACTCACGTCACGGGCCGCCTCCAGCGGCCTGCACACCCGGAGCACGTCCATGCCGCGCGCCCTCGACCCGTCCCTGACTCGGCTGCTGGAGCTGTGCCGTCTCGACCGCCGCTGGACCCGTGGCAAGGGAGTGTGGCTCTTCGACGAGCGGGGGCGCTGGTTCCTCGACGGCTACGCGCAATACGGCGCCGTCGCCCTCGGCCACAACGCGCCGGCCTGTGTGGCCGCCCTCCGCGACGCCCTGGCCGCGCACCAGCCCGCCATGGTCCAGCCCTACCGCGGCGTCCACGCCGAGGCCCTGGCCGAGGAGCTGATCGAGCGCGCCCCGGGCGACCTGGCCCACGTCGTGTTCACCACCTCGGGCTCCGCGAGCGTCGAGGCCGCCGTCAAGCTGGTCCGCGCCAACACAGGCCGCCCGCTGATCGTGACCGCTCGCGGCGGCTACCACGGCAAGACCCTCGGCACCCTGGCGCTTCATCCCGAGAGCCGCCACGCGAGCGGCTTCGGGCCGCTCGGGCCCGGGACGCGCTGCGTCGAGTGGGGCGACGCCGAGGCCCTCGCCGCCTGCCTGGCCGCGCACCCGGGCCAGGTCGCGGGCGTGCTGCTCGAGCCCGTCCTCGGCGAGGGCGGCGTGCACCCCGCGCCGGCGGGCTACCTGCGCGCGGCCCGCGAGCTCTGCGACCGCCACGGCGCGGCCCTGATCCTGGACGAGGTCCAGACGGGCCTCGGCCGCACGGGCGCCCTCTTCGCCTGCGAGCGCGAGCAGGTCGCCCCCGACGTGCTCTGCCTGGCCAAGGCCCTCAGCGGCGGGCTGGTCCCCCTCGGCGCCTGCCTCGCCAGCGAGCGCTTCTGGTCGGCGCGCTTCGGCCTCGGCCACGGCTCGACCTTCGCCAACAACGAGCTGGCCTGCGCCGTCGGGCGCGCCGTGCTCGGGGCCCTCGACGAGGAGCTCCTGAGCGAGGTCGAGCGCAAGGGCGCCTGGCTGCTCGAGCAGCTCGAGGCCCTCGCCCGCCGCCACCCGCGCTGGATCCGCGCCGCCCGCGGGCAGGGGCTCCTGACGGCGCTCGAGCTGCAGGTCCCCGGCGAGGAGCTGAGCGACCTGCTCTCGCTCCTGGCCCACCACGGCCTCTACGCCTACGCGGTCGCCGGCGCGATCGCCCGCTGCGCCTCGCTCCTGGTCCTGCCGACCCTGGGGCCGACGCCGGTGCTCCGGATCGCGCCCCCGCTCACGATCGCCCAGGCCGAGCTCGAGCTCCTCGTCGCCGGCCTGCGCGGCGTGTTCGACGCCCTCGAGCAGCAGGGCGTGGGCCTGCTCCTCGGCGCCCTCGGCGACCCGCCCGCCGCGCCCGCGACCCCCGCGACGCGCCCCCTCCCCGCCGAGCCGGTCCAGCTCCCCGCGCCGCCGCGCCCCGAGCGGCTGGACTACCTGTTCGTGGCGCACCTGACCGGGCGCGAGGACGTGCGCGTCAACAACCCCGGCCTCGAGCTGGACGAGCCCCAGCTCGACCAGGCCTGCGAGCTGCTCGCCCGGCTGCCGGCCTCGCTGGTGTGCCGCGGGCCGCGCTTGAGCGACGCCGCCGGGGAGCCGCTCGAGGGGGCCGTGGTCCTGCTCCCGCTCCTCCCCGAGGGCCTGCGCCGCCTGGGCGCCCGCGCCGCGTGCCGGCGGATCGAGCAAGCCGTCGAGCTGGGCGTGTCCCTCGGCGCGCGGGTGATCGGCCTGGGCGGGCACACCACCCCCTTCTCCCGCCACGGGGAAGCCGTCGTCGGGCGCGGGGCGCGGATCACGACCGGCAACGCGTTCACGGCGCACTGCGCCCTGGCCGGCGTCGAAGCCCGCCTGGCCGCGCGCGGTCAGCGCCTGGCCGAGCTCGAGGCGCCGCTGGCGGTGCTCGGCGCCGGCGGCTCGGTCGGCTCGCTCTGCGCCCGCCTCGCCGCGCGCGCCGGCGCCCCCCGCTTGCTCCTGCTGGGGAACCCCCGCAGCGGGACCGCGCGCCTGGAGCGCCTGGCCGAGGACCTGCGCGAGCGCTACGGGCGCGAGGTCGTCGTCGACCGCGACCCGCGCCGGCTCGCGGGGGCCGGCGTCGTGCTCGCGGCGACCGCCTCCAAGGGCGGCGCGCTGGGCAAGGCGCCGCTCATGAGCGGCGCCCTGATCTGCGACCTGGCGCGACCCCCCGACGCGACCTCCGCCCTGCGCGCCCGGCGCGACCTCGAGCTCTTCACGGGCGGCCTGGTCGCGCTGCCCAACCCGAGCGCGCGCTTCGGCGCCGGCAACCTGGTCGGGCTCCCCAGCGGGATCCAGCTCGCCTGCCTGGCCGAGACGATCCTGCTGGCCTGCGAGGAGCAGGGCCCCGACCACGTCGGCCGCGACCTCTCCCTCGAGCTCGTCGACCGCGTCGCCGCCCTGGCCGCGCGCCACGGCTTACGCCCTCACCTCGGCAGCGAGCCGGCCCGCCGGCCCGTCCTGTCGCAGCTGCTGGCGAGCTGAGCCATGGACGCCCGCAACCGCTTCCACACCCCCAGCAGCTGGACCCTGGCGCGCGCCGAGCAGCTGGGGCTGCTCTTCTGCTGCGTCGTCACGGCCTTGGCCCACCTGGGGGACATGCGCTGGCCCCTCTTCGTGCTGGCCTTCGTCTCGATCGACCTGGTGGGCTACTTGCCCGGCGCGCTCGCCCAGCGCCGCGCCGGCGAGGCGCCGATCTCGCCGATCTACCACCACCTCTACAACCTGACCCACAGCTACCTGACGACCTTCGCGCTGATCGGCGCGTGGACCTTGCTCGCCGGTGACCTCGAGCCCGCCATGCTCGCCCTGCCGATCCACCTGGCCGGCGACCGCGGCCTGTTCGGCAACGCCTTCAAGCCGGTCGAGCTCCCCTTCGAACCCCGCCCCGTCGACCCCCTCCCCCTGCTCCGGCCGGAGGCCGCATGACCGCTCTGCTCGCCGCCCCGCGCGAGGCCCTCGATCCCGTCACGACCTGGATCGACCACCCCTCGGGCTTCCTCGCCCTCAGCGCCAAGAACGAGCGCTTCACCCTGCCCGGGCGCGCGGGCCTGATCGCCTGGCGCGAGCAGGGCAAGCACCGCGTGGTCTTCGGCGGCGTCCACGCGCCGGAGCGCGAGCGCGCCGCGCTGCTGCAAGCCTTCGTGGCCCGCTGCCGGGCCGAGCGCCGCCGGCCCCTCGCCGTGCAGGTCCGGGCCGACCAGGTCGAGCTCTTCCAGCGGGCCGGCTTCGTGCTCAACCGCTTCGGCGCCAGCTACGCCCTGCCGATCGCCGAGCACCGCCTGAGCGGGAGCAAGCGGGTCAAGCTGCGCCAGAAGGTCCGCCGCGCCGAGCGCCTCGGGGTCGAGGTCCTCGAGCTGGGCCGCGAGCTCCCCCGCGACGCCGCCGCCTTCAGCCAGCTCCAGGGCCTAAGCGCCGCCTGGCTGGCGGACAAGGGCGCGCCCGAGCTGGACTTCATGATCGGCGAGCTGGGCGAGGCCAGCGACGCGCGCCGGCGCGTGTTCGTGGCCCTGCACGAGGGGCGCTGGGTCGGCTTCATTAGCTACGTGCCCGCCTGGGGCACGCGCCCCGGCTGGCTGCACGACCTGACGCGCCGGGTGCCCGACGCGCCGCCCGGGACGATGGAGCGGATCAATCATCTCGCCCTCGAGCGCTTCCGCGCCGAAGGCGCCGAGTTCCTCCACTTCGGCTTCACCCCCTTCGTGACCGGCCCCGAGCCCGAGCGCCCCGGCGCCAGCCGCGTCGTCGCCTGGGCGATCGACCAGCTCGCCCGCCGCGGAGCCGCGATCTATCCGGCCCAGGATCAGGTCCGCTACAAGCGCAAGTGGGCGCCCAGCGTGATCGAGAGCGAGTGGCTGGCCCTCCGGCCAGTCTCGCTCAGAGCCATTCACGACCTCCTGCGAATCACTGGCTCCCTGGGGGGGCTGCGCCCCCCCAGACCCCCCATCTTGGGCCCGCGAAGCCGCTTGCGTTTCGCCTTCGCCGCCGGGGGTGGCTCGCTGCCCGGGCGCTCCTCGGGGAGCGGAGGGAGCAGCCGTAGCGAAAGGCCCCGGGTCTACGCGTAGCGACGAAGTCGAACCGAGCGCGTTTCGCTCTGAGGTGCGTGCGGGAGCTCCTCGTGTGCTCGCTGTCGCTCGCAATCCGGCTTGAGGCGGTTCGCCGTCTCTGTTCGCCGCTGTCTCTGTTTGCCGCCGTCTCTGTTTGCCGCCGTCTCTCCCTCTTGATCGAGGCATCCATGCTTTTGACTGCCCCTTCTGCGCTGCGCTTGCGCGCGCTCTACAACCCTTCGAGTCACTCCGGTCGGGCCGAGCGGCGGGTGCGCGCCTGGGCCAAGGGGCCGCGCGCGCTGCCGATCGCGTGGACGCCCAGCCGCTCGCCCGAGCACCTGTGTGAGCTGATCCGCGCCGCGCAGAGCGAGCGCCTCGACGCGCTCTTGCTGGCCGGCGGGGACGGGACCGTGACCCTCGCGGCCGAGGCCCTGGCGGGGATCGAGCAGCGGGTGCCGCTCGCGATCCTGCCGGCGGGCTCGGGCAATGACTTCGCTCGCGACCTGGGCGTGGTCGGCGAGCTGGCCGACCCGACCGCGCTCCTGGCGCGGGGGCGCGCTCGCGCGGTCGACCTGATCGAGGTCCGCGCCGGGGGCGAGCGGGCCCGCGCGGCCTGCGTGGCCTCGGTCGGCTTCGACGCCCGCGCGCTGGAGCTGATCCACGGCTCACGCTTCCGCCGCAGCAAGCTCCTGAACGTGGTCTCCTCGCTGCGGGCGCTCCTGAGCGAGCCCGCGGCCGAGCTGCGGGTCCGCTGGGAGGGCGGCTGCTACGAGGGGCGCGCGCTCCTGGTCGGCGTGACCAACACGCGCGGCTACGGCGGCGGGTTCCTGCTCAGCCCGGGCGCCCGCCTCGACGACGGACTGCTCGACCTGTGCCTGATCGAGGACGTGGGCCGCGCGCGGCTGCTGGCCGAGTTCCCCAAGATCTTCCGCGGCGAGCACGGCGACACGCCCGGCGTCCACCTGCTGCAGAGCCCCTGGGTGCGGATCGAGTCCCTCGCGGGCGAGCTGCCGCTCTGCCTCGACGGTGAGCGCCCGCTGCACGCCACGCCGGTCGAGCTGCGCTGCTTGCCCGGGGCCCTGCGCGTGGTGGCTCCCAGGGCGAGCGAGGGCGGGTTGGGCGATCGATCGACCGCAGAGTCGCAGAGTCTTCGCAGAGGACGGGCTGCGCAGTTCGAGGGCGACGCTCGCGCGGCGACTCTCCTCGACGCTGTCGAGCCCGCGGAAGCCCTGGCGGCCACCGACACGCGGGCCGCGACGTCGGACCGAGGCACGCTCTCTGCGCAACCTCTGCGTCCTCTGCGCCTCTGCGGTGAATCGAAGCACCAGAGCGCGACCGGAACGGAGCCGGACCCGACCGAGCAGGAGGCTGCGTAATGGACGCCGACGTGGTGATCGTGGGGGCCGGCGTGGGCGGCGCGGCGTGCGCGCTGGCCTTCGCCCGGCTGGGCGCGCGGGTGCTCGTGCTCGAGCAGCACCCGGGGCCGGGGAACCTGAACCGGGGCGACAGCCTGCTCCCGACCGTGACGGCCTACCTCTCGGCCTGGGGCGTGCTCGAGCGCTTCCGGGACGCGGGCGGCAAGCCGCTCGAGCGAATGATCGTGCAGGCCGAGGGGCGCCCGCTCATGGACGTGCCCCTGCGGCACGAGGCGAGCGCGCCCTACCTGGTGCTCGCGCACCCCGAGATCGAGCGGACCCTGGTCGAGGCCGCCGAGGCCACCGGGCGGGTCGAGGTCCGCTACCGCAGCCACGTGACCGGGCTGGCCGAGCGCGAGGGCCGCGTGGTCGGCGTGCGCCTGCGGCGGCGCGGGGAGGACGACGAGACCGTCTCGGCGCGGCTCGTGATCGGCGCCGACGGGCAGAGCTCGCGCACCCGCCAGGCGCTCTCGATCCCGCAGGCCCGCGTCCCCTACGACCACGGCTACTACGGGATCGCGCTCACGCGCCCGGCGGGCTACGAGGACGCCATGCGCCTCGAGCTGCACCCGCGCGGCGGAGTGCTGGTGGTGCCCCGCGTCGAGCCCGATCAGGTCGGGCTGGGCGTGCTGGTCCAGGCTCGCGACGAGGAGCTCTTCCGCTCGGGCTCGCTGCACGAGAAGCTGGCTGCGGTCCGCGCGCGGACGCCGCTCCTGGCCGAGTGCGAGCCGGTCGACGACGACCCCGCCCACCTCTACCGCCTGGCCCGCAGCCACTCGCCCCGCTACGTGGCGCGCGGCGCGGCCCTGATCGGCGACGCGATCCACACCACCAACCCGGTCGCCGGCCAGGGCATGACCATGGCGATCGAAGACGCCGCGGCCCTGGCCCGCCACGCCGCGCCCGTCCTGGTCGAGGGGCGCGACCTCGAGGCCCTCGACGCGGCGCTCGCCGCCTACGAGCGCGAGCGCTACCCGAGCAACGCCGCGATCCTGCGCTGGTCCCACCTGCTCAGCCACGTCTACGCCCACCCCGGCCGCGTCGCCCACTGGCTACGAGCGCGCGTGTTCGGGATCGGCGGCACGGCCCTCGGTCGCCGCCTGCACCGCACGATCTACGGCCGCCTCGCGACGCGCCCTCTCCCGCCCGAGCCCGCCGCCCTGCCCGCGCCCACCGAACCCCTCGGCCTGCCCTTGGGGAGCGCATGAGCGAGCTCGCCCCGTCCCTGGCTCCGGCCCCGGCCCCGGCCCCGTCCCTGGCTCCGGCCCCGTCCCCGTCCCCGTCCCCGTCCCCGTCCCCGTCCCCGGCCCCGGCCCCGGCCCCGGCCCCGGCCCCGGCCCCACGCTCTCCCTGGATCGTGTCGCGCACTCAGGACCTGCTCTGGCTGCACGCCTCGGCCTTGACCGGCGTGGCCCTCGCGCTCCTGTTCTGGGCCCTGCCTCCGCTGAGCGACGCCAGCTACGCCCTGACCCAGCCCGCAGTGCTCCTGGTCTTCCTGTGGGGCGCCCTGATCGACGGACCCCACGTGTGGGGCACCTACGCGCGCACCTACGGCGCCCCGCGCGAGGACGAGGCCGCGCGCGCCGGCCTGCCGGGGCCCTGGGCCTGGGGCCTGCTCCTGGTCGGTCCGCTCGTAGCGCTCGCCGACCAGGCGCTCCTGAGCGCGGGCCTCGCCGCGCCCCGCCCCTCGCTCCTCGGCCAGGCGGGTCCGCTCTTCCCGGCCTTCCTCGCGGTCGCTTACCTGTGGGCCTTCTGGCACTTGATCCGCCAGCACTACGGCTTCCTCAGCCTCTACCGGCGCAAGGCAGGCGAGACGAGCCGCGCCGGCGCGCGCCTCGACGCCGCGATCCTGTGGGTCGGCGCGAGCTGGCCCTTCCTGCGCTACTCGCTCACCCCGGCCTACGCGGCCAGCGGCCTGCCGGTCCTGGTCCCGGCAGCCTGGACCGAGCCCTTGCGCCTCGCCCTCGACCTCGGCGCGGGAGGGCTGCTCCTGACGCTCGTCGCCCTCGCCCTCTCGGGCCGCGTCGAGCGCTTCCGCCTCGGGCCCAAGCACCTCTTGCTGGCGACGGTGATCGCCCTGCACGCCTTCGTGTTCTGGGCCCTCGACCACCTGCTCGCGATCACCGCCGCGCTGACGATCTATCACAACCTGCAGTACCAGCGGATCGTGTGGCAGTTCGAGCGCGGCCGCGGCCGAACCCCCTCGGGCGGCCTGCTCCCCTACCTCGCCCTCGGCGTGCTCCTCGGGCTCGTCTGGTACGGCCCCCGGATCCTGGGCGTCGCCGCGACCGCCAACCCGCTCCTGCGCAACCTGCTCCTCGGCCTCGGCTGGGGCGTGGCCTTCCACCACTACTTCGTAGACGGCCGAATCTGGAAGGCCCGCCGCCCGGCCCTCCGCCAAGCCCTAGCCCGAGGTGCCCAGTGACCCCCCTCGTGCCCGTGCCCGTGCCCGTGCCCGAACAAGAACGTCACCAGGCGCCTGAGTTCCAGCGACAGCCATTCCCGGTTCCTCAATCCAATTCCTCATTCCTCAATCCCCCTCCCTGGGGCCCCCCCCGCCTCCTCCTCCCCCCCCCCCCCCCCCCCCCCCCC
>CALDQK010000629.1 GCA_937911525.1 uncultured bacterium | reverse complement strand
CCTGGATCAAGGCGCTCTTGCCGGCGCCGCTCTCGCCGGCGACCAGGACCACCCGGTTGCCCAGCTCGAGGCCCTGGTAGGCGCGCTCCAGCCGCCCCAGCTCGGGCTCGCGGCCGAGCAGCTCGACCTCGGCGGGCGGCGGAGCGATCGAGGTCGTGGCGCGGGGCGCCTCGCCCGAGACCTCGGCCAGGACCTCGCGCACGTGGGCCAGGTTGGGGCGCTCGCCAGGCTCCTTGCGGAGCAGGGCCCCGCAGAGCCCGGCCAGGCGCGGGTCCGCGTCGGGCGTCAGCGAGCTGAGCGGGGGCGGCTCCTCGCGCAGGTGCTGCATCAGCACGCGCGAGGCTCGCCCGACGAAGGGCGGGCGTCCGCCGAGGAGCTGATAGAGGATGCAGCCCAGCGAGTAGGCGTCGGCCGGCGGGCCAGTCTCCTCGCCGCCGATCTGCTCGGGCGCCATGTAGAGCGGCGTCCCGACCGCGCCCTCGACGGTCAGCCCCTCGGTGTCGAGGTCGCGCACGATCCCGAAGTCGAGCAGCTTGGCGCGCCCGTCGGCGCCGACCATCACGTTGCTCGGCTTGAGGTCGCGGTGGACCTTGCGGCAGGCGTGCAGGTAGTCGAGCCCCTCGACCACCTCGCCGAGGATCCGCGCCACGTGCACGGTGACATCCCCGTCCTCGCCGCCGGGGGCCCAGGGCATGGTCCGGGTCTCGGTCGCGTCGCCCGCGTCGAGGTCGAGCTTGGTCTCGGCCATCTCCCCGACCGCCGAGCCGTCGCTCGCGACCTGGATCGTGCGGCGCGACTCCTCGCGCTTGCGCTCGACCCAGGCCTTGAGGTCGAGCCCGTCCACGAGCTCCATCGTGAAGAAGAAGCCGCCCTGAGGCAGGACGCCCAGGTCGTAGAGCCGGACCAGGTTGGGGTGACGCAGGTCGGCGACCGCGCGGAACTCGCGCTTGAAGCGGAAGAGCGAGCCAGCCTCCGAGTCGAGCAGGAGCTTGAGCGCCACGTCGCGCTGACGGCGGCGGTCGAACACGGAGTAGACGGTGCCCATGCCCCCCTGGCCGAGCAGGCGCTGGACTTCGTAGCGCTCGGTGCCGCTAAATCCGCTCACCCCAAGAGCTTCTTCGACCAGGCGCGGACGCGCAAAGGGCCGGCCCGCGGAATACCCGACTTTCTTGCCCCACCCCCTAAGAGCGCTTAGGGTCTGTGGCTCATCCAGCAGGAGCTAGAGGTCCCATGGAGTGTCCCGGCTGCCAATTCGATATGCGCGAGCACGAGCTCGACGGCGTCATGATCGACGAGTGCAAGCGCTGCGGCGGGGTCTGGCTGGACGCCGGCGAGGCCGAGGAGCTGGTCAAGAAGGCCCCCACGCCCCGTGAGGCCCTCCAGAAGAAGAAGCTCGAGCTGCTGCGCCAGTGGCAGGTCGCCGCGCTCAACCCGCGCGAGACCGACCGCAAGTGCCCCCGCTGCCCCGAGCCGCTGATGCGCGTCAACTACAAGGACATCCCTGGGCTCCAGATCGACAAGTGCCGATCGGACTGCGGGATGTACCTCGACAAGGGCGAGCTGGAGAAGGTGCGGCTGATCGATTGAGCGGCGAGGTCGCCAGCGCCCCCTGCGGCAGCTGCGGAGAGCCGGTCGAGGCGAGCGCGCAGCTCTGTCCCCTCTGCGAGGAGCCCACGGGCTTCCGCGCCAGGAGACTGCGCTGCGGGGTCGTGGCGCTCGTGGCCGCCGCGTCGCTAGGGCTCTCGCTGGGGGCCTTCGTCGCCGGTGTCCTGCGCGGATCCCTCGAGGCCCGGGAGACGAGAGCGCTCCTCGCCAAACAGCGCGTGTCCGCGCCGCAGATCGAGGCTGCGCGCGAGGTCGAGCTGCTCGAGCAGCGGCGGCTGCAGGCGGAGATCGCGCAGCTGCGGAGCCTCGTCGCCGCCCAGGCTTCTACGGAGGCGGGTCAGCTGCTGGCGGAGCTCGAAGAGCTGCCGACCCGCGACGAGATCTATCGGGTGCGCAGCGTGCGGCGCGAGCAGCTGCAGGAGGCCTTCGGGGAGTGAGGGGGGGCGTCTTGCAGCTGCTGAATGCTCGGCCACAGCTGCCCCACCTGGTCCTGCGAGCGCTGGCGCTCTTCGCCTTGACGGTCCCGCCCTGGCTGGCCTTCCACGCAGGACAGCGGCAGGGAGCGCAGCGCGGAGACCGCGACTTTCGCGCGCGGGCGCGCGAGAACCAGCGGGAGATCGCGCGCGCGCTCGTCGCGGAGCAGACCGAGACCAAGGTCCTGCGTCAGGAGCGCGACCTCCTCCAGCAGGCGGTCCGGGGGGCTCGTGACCCAGGCCAGCTCGGGCGGCTGCGGCGCGAGGTCGCGCAGCGGCGTGAGCTCCTGCGACCCTACGACGCGCTCTTGCGGGACGAGTCGCTCGGCCTGGATCAGGTGGCGGGCCGCATGGCTCAGCTCGCGCTCGGCGAGCACGCGGGCGTAGAGGTCAGCGCTTCGCGCGGGCGATCGCGCTATCGGATCGTGCTCCGCTTCGACCCCCAGAGCTCCGTAGAGCTGCCCGACTTCGCGCTCCTCGCGGGCGCCCTGGAGGGCTTGCCCGACCAGGTCGACGTGAGCTGGTTCGAAGCGCTCTTCCTCGAGCGAGCGGGCGCCGAGTCCTT
>CALDQK010000628.1 GCA_937911525.1 uncultured bacterium | reverse complement strand
CACGTCGGGGTCGTGGCGGAGCAGCGAGCGCAGGGCGTGGGCGAAGGTCACCTTGCCGGCGCGGTCCACGGGGACCTGCGCCGTGCCCGGGATCACCCGCTCGACGGGGTCCTCGACGGTCATCACGTTCCGCTCCGGCGAGGCCAGCTCGCGCAGGGCCGCGTAGAGGGTCGTGGTCTTGCCGCTCCCGGTCGGCCCCGTCAGGAGCACCATTCCGTGCGGCTGGGTCAGCGCGCGCCGCAGGCGGACCAGGTCGCGCTCCTGGAAGCCGAGCCGCTCCATGCTCAGCTCCTCGGCCTCGGCGCCGAGCAGGCGCATCGTGGCGCGCTCGCCCTGGCGAGTCGGGATCGTCGCCACGCGAATGTCGAGCGCGCGCCCCTCCTCGCCGCGGGGGGTGTAGCTGAAGCTCCCGTCCTGCGGGCCGCGGCGCTCGGCGATGTCGAGCCCGCCCAGGACCTTGACCCGCGAGGTCAGCGCGGCGGCGTCCTCGGCCCCGAGCACGCCGCCCGTCGCCACGAGCTGACCGTCGACGCGCAGGCGGAGCACGAGCCCCTCGGCCTGGGGGTCGAGGTGGACGTCCGAGGCGCGGCGCAGCCAGGCCTGGTTGAGCAGGTCGTCCAGGAAGGCCACCGCGTCGAAGTCGCTCCGCGGGCCGGCGCTCGCCTCGTCGGGCAGCACGCGGCGCAAGGCCGAGGCGATCGCCTGCGGCTCGGCCACGGCCAGGACCAGGCGCCCCTGGATCAGGCGCTGCAGGGTCTGGACCGTGGACTCGTCGGCGGGGTCGGAGGTCGCGACCAGCACGCCGCCTTCGACCCGCGCCAGCGGGAGGACCTGCTTGCGCTGGAGCAGGCGCGCAGGGACCCCCTCCAGCAGCGCGGCGTCGACCACGAGCTGATCGGGGCGGAGGAAGCGCAGCCCGTTGGCCTCGGCCAGGGCGCGGTAGAAGGCCTCGCGCGGGAGGCGCGTCTCGTTGGTGGCGACCTCGAGGGGGTCGCCGCTCGAGCGGCGGGCGTGCTCGAGCAGACGCTCGGGCGTCCAGTCCTGCAGGAGCCCTTGCTTGCTCGCCGCGCTGAGGATCCGAAACGCGCGCGTGGTCACGAGCGGCTCACCACCCGCACCCGGCCGATCCGCGCCTGGCGCAGGCGCTCCTCGAGCTGGCGCGGGTCACGCGCGGCGCGGCGAGCGCGCTCTTCGCTCACGAGGCCCCCGAGGACCAGCTCCGCCAGCGAGGCCTCGAAGGTGCGCATGCCGAGGCTCGCGCCGCTCTCCATGGCCGAGTAGACCTGGGCCGGCTTGCCGCTGCGGATCAGGTTCGAGACGGCGGGCGTCACGAGCAAGAGCTCGACCGCGGGCACCCGCCCCTGGCCGTCGCTCGTCGGCAGCAGGCGCTGGCTGACGACCGCCCGCAGCACGTGGCTGAGCTGGCTGCGCACGCTGTCTCGCTCGTGGTCGGCGAAGGCGCCCACGAAGCGCTCCGCCGCGCCGACCGCGCTGCCGGCGTGCAGGGTCGAGAACACGAGGTGGCCCGTCTCGGCGGCGGTCAGCGCGATCCGCAGCGTGTCGGTGTCGCGCATCTCGCCGACCAGGATCACGTCGGGGTCCTCGCGCAGGGTCGCGCGCAGCGCGCCGGCGAAGGCGGGGAAGTCGCTGTAGAGCTGGCGCTGGCGGATCAGGGCCCGCTCGCTCTGGTGCAGGTACTCGATCGGATCCTCGAGCGTCAGCACGTGCACGTCGCGGGTGCGGTTGATCCGGTCGATCAGGGTCGCGAGGCTGGTCGACTTGCCCGAGCCCGTCGGCCCCACGAAGAGCACCAGCCCCTCGTCGAGCTCGGTCAGGTCGGCCAGCGCGCTCGGCAGGCGCAGCTCTTGGAGCGTGCGGATCCGCTCCTCGAGGCGCCGGATCGCGAGCGCCGCGCGCCCGCGCTCGCGGAACACGTTGAGCCGGAAGCGCGCCGACTGGCCGCCCGGCAGCTCCAGCGAGAGCGCGAGGTCGATCGTGCGCTCCTCGCTGAAGGCGCGCCGCTGCCCCTCGTCGAGGAGCTCGAGGCTCATGGCCTCGGTCTCGGCCGCGCTGGGCGCGGGGAGGTCGAGGCGCTCGAGGCGCCCCAGGTTGCGCAGCACGATCGGCTCGCCCGCGGTGACGTGCAGGTCCGAGGCCTCGCGCTCGACGCAGAGCCGCAGCAGCCGATCCAGGAGCGGTCCCGGCCCGGTGCTCACGGCACGATCTCCAGCTTCAAGCGCAGGGGCCCCTCCCCGGGCTGGAGGTTCTCGGCCAGCTCGAGCTGGAACACCTCGGCCACGGCCGGGACCTCGAGGTGCTCGAGCCCGCGCACGAAGGCGCGCACCTGGCCGAAGTCGCCCAGGAAGCTCCCGCTCAGGCGGGCGTCCGCGTCGCGGCGCGCGGCGGGGCTCCCCCACGAGGGGCGCTGCGCGCCAGCTTCGGCGCGCACGGCCGCCTGGGTGCGGATCCGCTCGACGCTGAGGCCGCTGCGCTGGGAGAGGTCGGTCAGCGCCACCTCCAGCTCGGGGCCCAGGCCGCGCCCCTGCTGGAACATGGCCTGGAGCTCCTGCTGCTCTTCGCGCAGGTGCGCGACCTGCGTCGCGAGCTGGAGCGCGCTCGGCCCGCCGCTCTGCGGGGTCTTCAGCGAGGCCAGCTCCTGCTCGCTCCGGCGAGCGCTCAGGACCTGCGGCACGGCGCGCAGGTGCGCCCAGGCGCCCAGGGCCACGCCGACGACCAGCAAGGAGTAGAGCTGCTTGCGTCCGAAGCCCTTCACTTCACTGCTCCTTTCGTGGCGTCCTCGCGCAAGCGGAAGGCGGCCTTGAAGTGGAACACCCCCAGGCGCTCGGCGTCGCGCTCGAGCTGGCGGTCGGCCATCTCGAGGCCGCGCCCTCCCAGCGCCAGGTTCAAGCGGTGCAGGAAGGCCTCGGCCTGCTCGGGGGTCTCAGCCTCCCCTTCGATCAGGAGCTCCTCGCCCCGGTCCTCGCAGGCGTCGAGCGCGATCCCCGCGGGCGCCTCGGCCAGCACCCCCAGCAGGGAGTCCAGCTCGCGCGCGCGCGTCTCCCGGCTGCGCGAGCGACGGGCCGCCTCGCGCAGGGGCTCGAGGCGCCTGTCGAGGTCGGCCCGCTGCTTGAGCAGGGCCTGCCGGCGGTTCTCGGCCTGGGCGGCGCGCTCCGCGACGGCCAGCCGCTCGCGCAGCTCTCCGGCGCGCCGGTGCAGGTAGACGTCGGCGCCCGCGACGAGCGCGACCAGGAGCGCGAGGGCCGCCAGCGCCTTGAGCGGCAAGCGCTCCGAGAGCGGCTGGGGCGGCGCCTGGGCCGGGACCCCCGCCGCGCGCTCGCAGCCCGCCTGGCCGAGGAAGTGGCGCGCGGCGCCCAGCAGGCTGGCCGGCGCCTCGCAGGGGACGTGGCGGACCTCGTCCACGAGGTCTGCCAGCAACCCGAGGTCGCGCTCCTCGGCGGGGCCGACGACCGTCAGGGGCTCGCTGGAGGAGAGCTCGCGCAAGGCCACGCCGAGGGCGGTCTGGTCGCCCTGGGGCTGGATCCGGCGCAGGCGAGTCACCCGTCCGCCCTCGATCCGCGCGACGCTCACGTCGCGCGGCCCGAGCTCGAGCACGTTGCCGGCCTGGACCTCGCTAGCGAGCACGGGACCGCAGCTGAGGGGCGCGTAGATCGCCTCGAGGGTCAGGCCCGCGCGCCGGCAGGTCGCCGCGAACTCGTCGCGCTGAGCGGCGCCCAGGCCGCAGGTCAGGAGCGGGCCGCCCTGGCCCTGCTCGCCGCAGGTCGCCCAGCCGCAGGCCACGCCGCCGGGACCCGCCTCGGGGAGGAGGGGGTCGAGCTCGAAGCGGACCAGGCCCTCGATCCGCTCGCGGGGCGCGTCGCGCAGGGGCGGGACCTCGAGGCAGAGCGCGGTCGCGGCCTCGGTCAGCAGGATCGCGCGCGAGGGCAGGCGCAGGCCCTGCGAGCGGGCGGCCGCCAGGAACTCGGGCAGGTCGCGCGCCAGGCCGCCCGAGGAGCTGGCCTCGACGCGGCCGCGCAGGCCCTCCTCGCCGACCACGGCGAGCAGGAGGGTGTCCCCGCTCTCCTGGATCGCGAGGACCTCGGTGGGTCGACGGTGGAAGAGGCTCATTGGGCGACGATCCAGGAGGAGGAGGAAGGGACGCGGGTCGGAAGCGCAGCGCGAGCCCGAATCACGACCGGGAGCGAGGGCTGAGCAGGACCGACGAGGGTCGCCGTCGCCTGCTCGATCACCTGCAAGGTCCAGCTCCCAGCGACGAGCGGAGTCGCGGGGGTGAACTGGAACTCCACGTCTCGACTCTGGTTGGGGAGGATCCCGCCGTCCGCCGCGAAGAGCGCGGCCGGATCCACCACCGCCGAGATCACCGACGAGGTCGACCAGTCCACGGCGGCGCCGACGTTGGGGACGTTCAAGCGGAGCCGCACGGGCGTCGTGAACAGGGCCCCGCTCTCGTTGCGCAAGGTGAGCGTGATCGCCCAGGTGGGCGCGCTGACCCGCCAGCTCGCCGCGGGGACGAGGACCAGGTGGTCCGAGGCGTCGCGGTCGTAGCCTGCGGGGTAGGCCGGGAAGTCCTGATCGGCGAGCTCGGTCGAGGCGACGCTCAGCCCGTCCCGCCCCAGGCTGACGAGGTCGAGCTTCTCGCCGTAGCCAGCCGCGCCGGCCGCTGGCCAGAGCTGCCAGTCGTTCCCCCAGCCGTCGCGGAAGACGGGCTGGCCGTCCTTGAACTGCGCGGAGAGATAAGGCCCGCGCCAGCCGGCGCCGGCCCCGTAGGTCGCGTCGAACGCCCAGGTCTGGAGGGTCCCTGGCTGCAGGAGCTCGTCCAGCCCCGTCGGCAGCCGGCCCATGTCCGCCACGAAGCCGGACACGGCCTGCGCCTCGCCGAGGATCGCGCGGCGGACCTGCTCGCGACGGCTTGCGGTCACGTCGTAGCGGGCCTGCACGTCCACGTCGTCGGTCAGCGTGGCGGCGCTGGCCGCGACCGCAGCCAGAATGAACACCACGAGCAGGAGCTCGATCAGCGTCAGGCGGCGGCTCATCAGCGCTCCACGTAGATCCCCACGTCCTGCGAGGCGGCCGGCGGGCCGGGGTCGCTCGACGTGAAGGGGGCCGCGGTGGGCGAGTAAGCGGTGTAGGCGTAGTCGGAGCCGAGGCCGACGACGCGGGCGAAGGCGGTGCCGGCGTCCAGGAGCAGCAAGGGGCGCCCCTGCGCGCTCTGGCTCGGCGCCAGCGAGGGGGACGCGGACCAGGTGTAGAACCAGACCCCGTCGCCGGCTCGCTGGACGGCCGGGGCGGAGTCGAGGCTAGGGACGACGGGCATCAGCGCCAGAGCGCTCCCCTGCGTCGGGTCACCCGAGCCGTCCCCCGAGAGCCCGTCGCCGAGGGTCATCCACACCGCGGCGTCGTTGCTCAGGTAGGGGCCCTTCCAGCCGCGTCGCGAGGCGGGGTCGTAGCTGGCCAGGGAGGCGGCGACGTGCCAGTCGGTGAAGCTCCCCGTGGCCGGAGTCGCGGAGCTGACCGGCGCCTTGATCAGGCAGAGCACGTTGGCGGGGTGGTTGAACCAGGTCTGCCAGGCCGGATCGGCGACCGGGCTCCCGACGAGGCCGTTGGGCGCGCCCGCGACCAGCAGCCCCTCGTGCGGCAAGTAGCCCATGTCCCGCTTGAAGCGGCGCAGGGCCTCGCGGACCTGGGAGAGCTGGTGCCCTCCCAGGTCGTCGGTGGCTTGCTGCCCCGCCTGGCCGAGGTTCACGATCACGCTCCCCGCCAGGACGGCGAGGATCGAGACGACGATCAGCATCTCGAGGAGCGTGAAGCGACGGCGTGCGGGGCAGCGGGCCATGGACTAGCCGCGACGCTGGTTGTTGGGCAGCGACTCGTTGAACTGCTCGATCACGTAGCGGTGCAGGCGCCCGTAGCTGTCCGAGACGCCGACCAGGACGGCCCGCTCGCCGCTCTTGTAGCAGGCGAAGTAGGCGACGAAGTGGCCGTAGTAGCTCTTGTCGTTGCCGGGGTAGAGGGGCGCGTTGAGCATCGTCTCGGGAATGCACGAGCTGCGGGGACCGAGGCCGACGGCCACGATCGCCTCGACGTCGTTGGGCAGGACCGGGGTCGTGCCGTTCAGGCTGTTGGGGAAGAGCTGCGCGATGTAGCCCTGACCGGCGGGGGGCGCCGGGGTGATGCAAGCGAACCAGTCGGCGGGGG
>CALDQK010000627.1 GCA_937911525.1 uncultured bacterium | reverse complement strand
CTCTCGCCTGCGTCGCGGCGCGCCCCTCGCCAGCCGCTCCGCGCTCCGCGCCGCCCTCGGGCGTGGCTCCGCCCCGAGCTCGCGATCCTGGCCCTGCTCCTCGCCGGCCTCGGCGCGAGCGTGCTCCTGCTCCCCGACCAGCAGCGCAGCCGACTGCTCAGCCTGCGCCTGCGCGAGCCGACCCCGACCCGGTCGACGGCTGCCGCGGTCGAGAGCCGCGATCGGCTGCGGCAGACGCCTTCGAGCGCTGGGCCCCAGGGGAAGGCGCGGCAGCCCGCCCGCCCAGCCCTCTCGTCGCCCGCTCAGCGGGACCGCCAGCCGCGGTCGGAGGCGCGCGAGCGCCCCGGGCAGCGCCTGTGGCCCGAGCGGGGTCGACGCGCGCTCGCGGAGCGGGCGCGGTGCGACCGCCTCGGCGAGGTCCGGCGGATCTCGGGGGCCGTTCCGACTCGCCGCGA
The DNA here is from genome assembly GCA_937911525.1 of uncultured bacterium. GTDB lineage: Bacteria > Planctomycetota > J058 > J058 > J058 > NORP233. The sequence goes on along the minus strand of CALDQK010000627.1, from coordinate 2,597 downwards.
GCTCGAGGCTCGCCGGCGCGAGCGGGCCCTCCACGAAGCGGGCGGCGTCCTCGTCCGCGTGGCGCTCGGCGCCGGCGAGCGCGGGGGGCGCGGCCTGATTCGGCTCGAGCTGCTCCTCGGCGAGCGGGGCGGAGCCATGCTCGCGCCGCGTCGCCTGGAGTGTCAGCTCCGCCTCCCCGCGGAGCTCCTCGTGGACCGCGTCGAGGCGGGCCCTGCCGCCCGCGAGGCCAACGCCGAGGTGCGCGGGCAGCACCTCGGCCCGGGGCTGGTGCTCCTCGAAGTGCGCGCCCAGCGCGGACTGGCGCCGGGGCGCCTGGCCGAGCTCGGGTTCGCGGTGCCCGACCCCTTCCCGGCGCGCGCGGCGATCACCCCCGAGACCCTCTCGGTCGACGGCGGTCCGCCGCGCGACCTCTCGCTTCCCTCACCGCGCCGCCTCGGCGCAGGTCCCCTGGTGGTCGAATGAGCTTGAACGTCTCTGCCCTGCGCAGCCGCCTCTCCGGGGCCCGACGGGGCGTCGCTTCGCTCCTTCCTTCCCCGCAGCGCCCGCTTCGCCCGCCCCTGGACCTGCCCTGGCCGGTCGCTCTCCTCGCGCTGACACTGCTCCTCGTGGCCGGCGGCGCCCTGGTCGCCGGCGGCGGGCTGCGCCTCGCGCCAGCCGCGGCCGACCTGCACGCCGCCCGCGCGGGAGACCCGCTGCGGGTCTCGGTCCGCGTCGAGGCGGGCAGCGACCTGCGCGCGACCTGGGCCGTGTTCCTCTCGGCCGACGGCGACCTCGACGCGCGGGACCGCCGCCTGGGCGACTGGCGAGAGGTCGACCTCAGCGCTGGGGCCAGCCGCGAGCTGAGCGCGCGGGTCCAGCTCCCCGCGGGGCTCCCCACTCAGAGCTACGCGCTGGGCGTGATCCTGCGCGCCGGGAGCCAGCAGTGGATCAGCCTCGACCCGCTCCCGCTCAGCGTCGGCGAGGGGCCAAACCTGTGGGCCGAGCTGAGCGCTCCGCTCCACGCGCGCGTCGGAGGGGAGCTCGAGCTCCAGCTGCGCGTCGTCAACGGCGGCGACCAGGGCGCGCCCGCCACCCGCCTCGGGCTCTACCTCTCCCGCAACGAAGCGATCACCCGCCAGGACCTGCGGCTCGAGGAGCGCGACCTCGACCCGCTCCCCGCCGGCGCCGAGCGGACCTTGACCCTGCGGGTCCCGCTCTCGAGCTCGATCGGGCCCGAGCCCTACTTCGTCGGCGCCCTGCTCGACCTGGACCGGGACGCGGACGAGACCGACGAGGAGGACAACGCGGCGCGCGCGCCCGGGCGGACCTACGTCCACGACGGCCAGGGGCCCAACCCGCGCGCGATCGCGCTCGAGCTCGACTCGACCCGGCTGCCCGCCGGCGGGACGCTGGAGGTCCGCCGCGTGATCCGCAACGAGGGCGACGTGCCCACCGGCCCCCTGACTTACACGCTCGTCCTCTCCAACAACGCCACGATCTCGGCCTACGACCCCGTCGTGTTGCGCGGGACCCTGGCCAGCCTGGCGCCCGGCGAGCAGAGCGAGGCCCGCGTCCAGGTCCGCGTCCCGCCCGGCACGGCGGCCCGCAGCTACTGGTTCGGGATGCGCATCGATCCCGACGACGCGATCAGCGAGTCCGAGGAGGGCGACAACCGGATCGCGGCCGGAGAGCGGCTGGAGGTCGTCGAGGCCCCCACGGGCGACCTGCCTCAGCTGCGCGTCGAGGGCGTCGCCCCCTCGCACTGGACCGTGCGCCCGGGCGAGGACCTCCCCCTCGAGCGGGTCGTCGTCAACGAGGGCGCCGGCGACGCGCCGGCCTTCGACTACGTGGTCGTGCTCAGCGCGGACCGCCGGATCAGCCTCGCGGACCGCGAGCTCTACCGCTATCGCTTCGTCAGCGGCCTGGGCGCCCAGCGCCGCCACTCCCGCTCGGTCCAGGTCCCGATCCCCCAGGACGTCGAGGTCGGCGAGTGGCACCTGGGGGTGATCGTGGACCCGGGCGCCGAGGTCAGCGAGGCGGACGAGGACGACCAGCAGGCGGTCTCGAGCCACTTCGTGCGGGTCGAGCGCGGCCGCTCGGTCCGCCGCTTCGACCCTGAGGACGCCTACGCCAGCGACGGCGACACGATCCGGGTCGAGGGGCAGAGCTACCGCCTGATCGGCTACGACACGCCAGAGAAGAGCGGCCCCAGCTTCAGCGGCAACCAGCAGCCCTACGCCAACGTGGCCCGCGACGCGACCCGGGCCTACCTCCGCCAGGCCAACGAGCTCGCGCTGCACGTGGCCTCGACGGACCAGTACGGGCGCACGCTGGCGCACGCCTTCGTGGACGGGCGCTCGCTGGCCAAGCTCATGATCGAGGCCGAGCACGCCTACGAGACGATCGGCGTGTTCGGCGACGAGGGCTTCCGCGAGCTGGGCCGCGAGCTACGCGACGCTCAGCGCGGGCACCAGCCCGCCTTCGAGAAGCCCTGGCTCTTCCGCTGGCGCAACAAGCGCTGACTACTAGGAGTTTCGCGCTTTCAAGGAAGGCAGCCGCCTCGAGCTGTCGCTAGTTCGTCGTCGCCCTGGCTCTTCGGTTCACCGCAGAGGACGCG
>CALDQK010000626.1 GCA_937911525.1 uncultured bacterium | reverse complement strand
CCCCCGTCCGCTGGCTGGTCTTCGTCGGCGACCGCCAGGGACGCCCGCCCGAGGCGACAGGCCTCCTGGCGGGGCTGGAGCAGCTGCCCAACTAGGCTCTGCTCAGGCTTCGCCCAGCGCGCTCCAGGCGGCGATCCCCTCCAGGATTCGCGCTGCGCCCCAGGAGAAGGGCGCCTCGCTCCGGTAGATCAACGAGCGGAAGGGGCGGTGGGGAGGGCGCGGGTCATAGATCTCGACGACGGCGCCGTCGCGTTCGACCCGGGCGGCCAGCACGTCGAGGATTCGCTCGGCGCTGGAGCGGTCGCCCCGTCCGGCGGCGACCTTGGCCGCCAGGCCGCTGAGCCACGACCAGTGGATCCGGTCGTGGTAGTGCCCGAGCCCAGCCAGGATCACGCCGGGGTTGCGCCAGGGGGCGGGGTAGTCGGGGTAGCTGCTGAAGCCGGGCGCGTCGTCGCGCCGCCAGAAGGGGCTCTGGACCAGGGCCGCGTAGAGCGCGTCGGCGGCCGGACCCCTCACGTGGTCGAGGTCGAGGGCGAGCAGGTTGGCGTCGAGCGAGACGTAGGGGCGGCGCGCGAGGGAGAGGTAGAGCCCGCCCTCCGCGTGGAAGGCCTGCTCGATTCGCTCGGCGAGGGGCTCGAGCAGCAGGGCGGGCGCCTGGCCGCCAGCAGCGACCAGCCGGCGCGCAGCCACGTGGACGAGGAGGTTGGTGTAGCAGGCCTCGCCGCGGCGCCGCACGCTGTCCTGCCAGTCGGAGAAGGGGGGCTGGCGGACCAGCCCTTCGCGGAGCCAGCGCCCGTAGGCGAGGAGGGACTCGTTGAGGAGCGGGAGGCGCCGAGCGAGCCACGCCTCGCCGCCTTCCTGAGCGGCGTAGTCGAGGGCAGCCAGGATCACGAGGGCGTTCCCGTCGATCGCGAACTGCCCGTGCTGGTCGCGATACTCCGGCTCGAGCTCTCCCTCCATGGCGAGGGCCGTCGAAGCCCCCGGGAGCAAGCGCGCGGCGCTGGCCCAAGCCACGCGGAGCTTGGCGTCCATCGTGTCCAGCGTGCGCGGGAGCAGGCCGAGCTGGGGGTGGAGCCGCTCGAGCAAGAGGTCGAGGTGGTCGGCGACCACATCGCCGCGCCCCGCGAGGAGCAGTCCTCCGACCGCGTGGGCGAAGTCGCGCGTCCAGAGCGAGCGAAACTGGTTGGCGCCCGCCACCAGGCCCAGTCGCCCTCCGACCTCGACCACATTCGCCAAGAGCGACTCGCGGGCAACCTGAGCCAGCCTGGCGTAGGGGCCAGGGCGGAAGGGGTCTGCCAGCTCGGGCACGGGATCCTCACGATCGAGGCGCGCTACGCTGGGACGCCGCGCCAGGAGGCGACATAATGCCTCGCGTGAAGTGCTCCCTGCAAATCCCCCTCTGCGCCCTCTCACTGACCCTCGCGCTCGCGTCCGCGGCGCAGGGAGAGGACGCGCTCGTCCAGCTAGCGCGGGAGACCAAGCTCCCCGAGCTCAGCTCCCAGCGTCAGGTCGCTCGCACCGTCGCGGTCCGAGCCCTCTTCAATCAGGTGCGCCAGCAGTCCTTCGCGGCGGCGGTCACCAGCCTGAACCACCTGTTCAGCGTCCCTGCGCCGCCCCAGGCTCCGCACTCGCCGCCTCTCCGCTTCGCGCTCGAGCACCTGCGCAAGCTCCCGCAGGCAGACCTCAACGGCCTGGTCGAGTCGGCCCCTGGAGAGGCCGCGCCGCGGCTGCTGCGCGCCGAGGCTGCCCTGGCCCAGGCCAACGGCGCCGCTCGCCAGAGCCCGGAGCGGGGCAAGGCGCTCCTCGAGCAAGCGAAGCGGGACCTGGACAAGATCCTCGAGAGCTCGCCCAAGCACCTGCGCGCCATCTCGCGCCGCCTGACGGTCGCCCGCGCCCTGCGCGAGCCGCCCTCGGCCGTCGCGAGCCTGATCGAGCGGGCGCGTGAGCTCGACCGGACCCACTACCCGCTGATGCGCGAGCTCCTCGACTACCACCGCGCGAGGCAGGACAAGGAGGCCCTGGGGGCGCTCGTGAAGGAGCTCCGCGAGGGGCACCCCCAGCACCCGACCACCCTCCGGCTGATGGTCGATCTGCACCTCCAGAACCTGGGCGCGACGATGCGACGCACGCAGGACCCTCGCCAGCGCGTGCAGGCCGCGCGCGCCTACCTGCAGAAGGCTCAGCAGCAGATCCAAGGGTTGATCCAGGCCTGGATCCAGGCGGCGCCCGCCTCGCCGGATCCCTACCTGACCCAGCTCAGCCTCGGCGCGAGCGCGCAGCTGCCCCCCAAGCAAATGTTCCAGCTCCGCATCGAGGCTGCGCGCCGCGGCGACACCAACGCCATGGCCAAGGTCGCCGAGCAGCTGCTCTTCGACCCCCGCCAGCGCCCCGAGACGACGGGCTCGGCCCTCCGCTACGCCACGATCGCGGCCCTCTGCGGCAACCTGAACGGCATGATCCTCGTCGGGCGGGCGCTGATCTTCGGCCGCGGCTTGCCGGCCAACCCTGGCGCTGGGATCCAGTGGCTGCGCTTCGGGGTCCAGGCCAAGCACCCGCTCGCGCTCGGGGTCCTGGCGGAGTGCGTCCGCAACGGGCGGGGGGTGCAGAAGGACGCCGCCAAGGCGCGCGCGCTGCACCAGGAGGCGCTCAAGCGCGGCTATGGCGAGAGCGCCTTCTGGCTGGGGACGATGCTCTTCCAGGGAGAAGGCGGCCCCGCCGACCCCGAGGGCGCGGCTCGCCTCTTCGATCAGCTGGCGCGACGCGGGCACCCCGTCGCCATGGCCTGGCTGGGTGACCTCTACCGGAGCGGGAAGGGCGTCCCCCAGGACCTCCGCCGCGCGGCCGCGCTTTACCAGCAGTCCGCCAAGCGCGGCTACGCCAAGGCGCAGCAGATGCTCGAGAGCCTGCTCGCTGAGCACCCCGAGCTGCGCACCGGCGGCGGAGGCGGAGCTCAGCCACGCTGAACCCTGTAATCGGGCCGCTCGTCGTCATATGCTGAGGAGCGCGGAGGTTCACGATCAAGGCCGCAGGTTGGATCAAAGGCAGCTTCTTGGTGCTGGCTGGCGTCGTGATCGGCGCCTTCCTCGCCCTCGCGTCCGGGTCCGATCCGGAGCCCGAGGTGAGGGAGGCCCCCGTCCCTGAGGTGCTGCCGACGGCTGGGAGCGTCAAGCGGCCTCGCCCGAGCGGGGCCGCCGAGGTCGAGGCGGACGCCGACGATCTGCGTCTGGCGGGGCACCTCGAGCAAGCCCGCTTCGACAGCGATTGGGAGCGAGCCCTGGCCGTGGCCACCGTCCTGCGGGAGCGGGGCGACCGGCGCGCGACCGCGAGCCCCTCGACCACGCGCACCGCTCAGCCCGAGGTCGCGCCAGGGCGCAAGCCGAGCCTGGTCGCC